>JAZOTG010000142.1:0-6037 GCA_045657505.1 Kiritimatiellia bacterium
TCACAGAACGACATGGCTACGATCCGACTTACTGCAAACATAAAGGCGGCAATACAAGCGTCGGGGCGTGTCGATAAAATGCCGGTAAGCATTAGAGCGCATGCTCCGGCATGGCAGGCAAGCAGATATATCCAGGTTGCCTTGCGCACACTCTTTTCTTTGGATTCAAATGCCACGAGTGCGGCAGAAGCAAGGCCCATAGCCTCCCACGCAAGCAAAAACTGCAGTTTTTCGTCGGCAAGGACAACTGCTGCCATAGAGAGGAGTGTGAATGCGAAACTGCACCAAAAACGCGGTAGCGAGCGCCGTGCTTCGCCGTGTATATAGGCTGTCGCGTGAATTGCCGCAGCCGCTCCGACCGCGAGAACAGGAATTAAAAATATGGTTTTGAGTAATAGCATGGAGCATTACCTCCAAAAATATGGCGCGTATTTTACTCTTTTCTCTTGCGCATTTCAATCGAAAGATGGCTGCAGGAATCACGAAAGCTCCTCCCGGTTATGCGATGAGACTTGCACAAATTGAGCTCTTGTTGTGGTATACTATATACAATATGACGACAGATTTGACAAATGTTCGCAATATCGGCATCGTTGCACATATTGATGCCGGTAAAACCACTACTACAGAGCGTATTCTTTTCTATACCGGGAAGATTCATAAGCATGGTGACGTGCATGACGGCAATACCACTACCGATTTTATGATTCAGGAGCGCGAGCGCGGCATCACCATCCAGTCTGCCGCTATCTCGTGCGAATGGAACTCACACGCCATCAATATAATCGACACTCCCGGTCATGTTGACTTTACCATGGAGGTCGAGCGTTCGTTGCGCGTGCTTGACGGTGCTGTGTGCGTGTTCTGCGCCGTTGGCGGCGTGCAGCCGCAGTCGGAGACCGTTTGGCGCCAGGCCGACCGCTACAATGTGCCGCGTCTTGCGTTTGTAAACAAAATGGACCGAATGGGAGCCGATTTTTCGCGCGTTGTCGACGAACTGCGCGAAAAACTCAAAGCCAACGCCTGCCCGATAGAGCTTCCTGTCGGCAAGGAGGATTCCTTCAAGGGCGTTATCGATCTTATTACGATGAAGTCCATCGTGTACGACGAGGCATCAGAGGGTAAAAAATTCTCAATCGGAGAAATTCCCGGCGAATTGCTTGATGATGCGCAGCTTGCCCGTGCAGAACTCGTAGAGAAGGTGGCCGATCTCGATGAAGAGGTCATGGAGTCGTTTCTTGAAAACGGCGATCTTTCCGACGCGGAACTCGTTCCCGCCATTCGTCGCCTTGTGGTTGCGGGCAGATTTGTGCCGGTTCTCTGCGGAACTTCATTGAGAGACAAGGGCGTGCAGCCGCTTTTGGACGCAATTTGCGCATATCTTCCGTCGCCTCTTGACCGTCCCAGCGTGACAGCGACCGATTTGAAGAGCGGCGAGGCTGTCGTCCGCAAACAAAACGATTCAGAACTTTTGACGTCGATTGTATTTAAAATTGCAACCGACCCCTATGTAGGCAGGCTTTTCTTTGTCCGCGTTTACGGCGGTGTTCTGAAAAAAGGTTCCAACGCCTACAATCCCCGCACTAAAAAGCGCGAGCGGATTATGAAAATCGTACGGCTTTTTGCGGATGACCAGATTGAGGTCGACGAGCTTAAGGCCGGTGATATCGGGGCCGTGATTGGCCTTAAGGACTGCACGACGGGCGATACGCTTTGCGCTGAAATGAAGCCTTGCTATCTTGAGCGCATCACATCTCCGCAGCCTGTAATGTTCCTCGCAATCGAGCCTAAAAGCTCCGCCGACAAGGATAAGCTCGTCGAGTCGATGCAAATGCTTGCCGCCGAGGACCCGACATGCCAGGTGCGCGAGGACGAGGAAACCGGGCAGACCATCCTTTCGGGGATGGGCGAGCTGCACCTCGAAATCCTTGTCGATCGTCTCAAACGTGAGTTCAAATGCGCCGCCAATGTGGGCAAACCCATGGTTTCATATGCCGAGACGGTCACGGCGGGCGCAACGACAAAGTTTACCTTCGACCGCGAACTAGGCGGCAAGCGCCATGCGGTCACTATTACGCTTGCCGTCAATCCGCTTGAGCGCGGCGAAGGCGTCAAGATATCCCTTTCGCGCGATTTCCGCAATGCGGTCGCCGACAAGCATCTGCAGGAATGCGTCGAACAGGGTCTCAAGGACGGCATCGCTACAGGCGTTCTTGCCCGTTACCCCATGACCGATATTGCCGTCGAATGCGTCAGCGCAGAAATGATAGATATGGAAATCTCCGATGAGGTGGCGTTCCGTTCGGCGGCTGTAATGGGCTTCCGCGAGGCGGCGGAAAAGTCTTCTCCGGAGTTTCTTGAGCCGATTATGAAGCTCGAAATCACTACGCCGCCGGAGTCGGTGGGCGAGGTGCTTGGCGATCTTAATGCAAGGCGGGGCACGGTTCTTGATATGACGCAGCGCGGCGACATGCAGCTCGTCCACGCGCGCGTGCCGCTTTCCAAATTATTCGGGTACGCAACATCAATAAGATCGCTTACAAAGGGCAGGGCTTCATACTCAATGGAGCCGGACATGTTTGATATCGCACCGGCGAACGTTCGAGAGGAAATTTTGAGCCGTTAATAAAACAGGGGGTTGAACATGAAGAAAATGAATATGGTAATTGCGCAGTCCGGCGGGCCGTCAATGGTAATAAACCAGTCGCTTGTCGGGGCGGTGCTCGAAGCTCGTAAAAGCCCCCGCATAGGTAAAATCCTCGGCGCACGGCATGGCATAGTCGGCATTCTCGGAGACGATTACATAGATTTGAGAAAGCCGTCGGCAAAAAAACTCGAGGCGATCGCCGAAACGCCGTCCTCCGCTCTCGGCAGCTGCCGCCGCAAGCCGGATGCTGCCGACTGCCGCGCGATTTTTGAACAGTTCCGCAAACTTGACGTAGGGTATTTTTTCTACATAGGCGGCAACGATTCCGCCGACGCGGCGCGCATTGTGGCCGAAGAGGCCGAAAAAGAGGGCTATCCTCTTGTTGTTTACCATATCCCCAAAACAATCGACAACGATTTGAGAAGCTGCGACCATACGCCCGGTTTCGGCTCGGCCGCGCGTTTCGTGGCAATGGCTCTGCGCGGCGACGATCTTGACAACAGGGCTCTGGGCGGCGTAAAGATTGATGTGATCATGGGGCGCGACGCGGGCTTCCTGACGGCTGCTTCGGCTTTGGCGAGGATTCGCGAAGATGACGGGCCGCATCTCATCTATTTGCCGGAAGTGGCTTTTTCCGAAGAAAAATTCGTCAAGGATGTAAAGGCCGCCGTTAAGAAGTACGGTCGCTGTGTTTGCGCCGTATCGGAGGGTATTCGCGGCAGCGATGGCGTTCCGATCGGAGCAAAACTCGGTTCCGGCGAGACGGATTCGCACGGCAATGTGCAGATGTCGGGCACTGGCGCGCTCGGCGACGCTCTGGCAACCGTTCTTAAGAAGAAAGCCGACATCAAGCGTGTCAGGGCCGATACATTCGGCTATTTGCAGCGTTCGTTCCCCGCGGTCGCCTCAAAGATAGACCAGAGCGAGGCGCGTTCGGCCGGTGAAGCAGCGGTAAAGGCGGCTCTCAAGGGCGAACTCACAAAGGGAACGATAGCCATAGTGCGCGAAGAAGGCAAAAAATATAAAATCGCGTATGCTCCCGTTCCTGTTCAGAACGCCGCAAAATTCACGAGAAGCGTCCCCAAGGAGTACATAGCAAAGAACGGGCACGACGTGACGGAGGCCTTTCTTGAGTATGTCCGCCCGATTGTGGGCGAAATTCCGCACTGTGAAATCTTTTAATGGGGAGCGGGCGATGATAGAGTTGTCTGACGGACAAAAGAAACTCCTTGCGGCGGCGCTGTCGGTGCTCGCCGCGGGAGTCATCGCTTTTTTCGCCGTATGCATAGGGTGGCTGGCGATTAAAGCCGTCGCTTTCGCCTCTGCCGCGCTGGTGCCGCTTGTTGTCGGGCTGTTTCTGGCTATGTTTTTCAAGCCATACTATTACTGGTGGCTCAGGCTTGTGCGCAATCCGTCGCTTGCGGTTCTCCTGATGATGCTGTCGATCCTTGTGCCTGCGGCCGTATTTTTCTGGTGTTTCGGGTCGTTTGCGTTTTCGCAGGTTTCGATGCTTATGGACTCGGCTCCTGCATATTCATCGTCGTTTATAAAGTGGTTTAACGCCGAGTTTCCAAACGCGCGTGAATATGCCGATAAAATCCAGCTGCCGTACCAGGCATGGGCGCATTCGCTTAAAGCAAGCTGTGCGCAGTGCGTTTTTGGTGCAGTCGGCTATATTACAAATTTGCTGAGCGTTCTTGTTTCGCTTATCTTCTTCGTGTATTTTATCACGCGTCCGAGTTTGCGCGGCGGCAATATGACAGAAGAAATGCCGTTTCTTAAAGACGGCACCAAAAAGTTTGTCGCCGAACAGGTGGATTCGTTTATCGATATCGTTGTCAGCTTTTCACGCAGGCAGATGGTCATTTGCCTTATTGAAGGGTTGATGTATGGGGCGGGCTTTCATGCGGTTGGCCTCGTGCACGGCTTTTTGATCGGTTTCGCTCTCGGCCTGTTTAATTTTGTGCCGCTTCTTGGCACGGTAATCTTCCTTCCTGCGGCGCTTCTTACGGCGTATTTCGGCGAAGGCGGCAGCGCATTGCTTGCACTGCTGGTCGCCTGCGTGTGGATGGCCGGTCAAGTGCTCGACGGTTATGTCATAACGCCTAAAATACAGGGCGACAAAACCGGCATCGGTTATGCAGGCGTGATTTTCTCGTTCTTTTTCTGGGGAATCGTGTTTGATTCGTTCCTTGGGCTGCTGCTTGCGATACCGCTTTCTGCGTTTTGCGTGGTGTTGTGGCGCGCTGTAAAATCGCGCTACATTAAGCCGATATTCTGAATTAACGGCTGATTTAAAAATCAAAGGGAGAGAAATATGTCAGAAGCATCTTATGAGACGGTTGATTTCGGCGTGACGAAGTACGGCGAAAAGGCGAAGAAGTTCATCTTGAAGGGCGCGGGCGGCGTCGTGCTGGAGGTGAGCGATTACGGCGGCAAGGTTGTAAGGCTTTTCACCCCTGATCGTGACGGCGCCATGAAGGATGTTGTAGTCGGCTTTGACGATCCGTCGGGGTGGGACAACGGCGACCCGTACTGGGGTTGCATTATCGGGCGTTACGGCAACCGTATTGCCGGCGGCAGGTTCTCGCTTAACGGCGTCGATTATCAGCTTCCTGCATTGAACAATGCTCCCGGCGGCATAGGCTGCAATCTTCATGGCGGCGCACGCGGCTGGGACGCGTACGTCTGGGACGCAGAGCCTTTTGCCGACGGCGATGATGTCGGTGTTGTGTTCAAGCGCACATCCGCAGACGGGGAGGAGGGCTTCCCCGGCAATGTTGAGGTGTCGGTCAGGTATACGCTCACGAAGGATAATGTATGGCGCGTCGAGTATGCGGCATCGCCCGATAAGGACACGCCGATTAACATGACGCAGCATGTGTACTTCAATTTCAAAGGTGAGTCCGGCGGAACAATTGAAGATCACGTAATGACAATCTGCGCGTCAAAATTCACTCCGACGGACGCCGGTCAGATTCCTACCGGCGAGGTGGCCTGTGTTGAGGGCACCGCCTTCGACTTCCGCGGCGGAATGCGGATCGGCGAGCGCATCAATGAGCCTGACGCGCAGCTTGAAGTCGGCAAGGGGTACGATCACAACTGGGTCCTGGATGAAGGCATTATGGGCGGGGGCGCCGGCGGTCTTGTCAAGGCCGGCTCGCTTTACTGCCCTCTCAACGGACGCAGCGTCGAAGTCTGGACCACCGAGCCCTGCCTTCAGGTGTATACCGCCAACTGGGCGAGCTACGACCAGACGGCAAAGGGAGGCGAGCACCTTTCGTTCCGTTGCGGCTGCGCGCTCGAGACGCAGCACGCGCCCGACTCCCCGAACCAGCCCAAGTGGCCGACGACGTTCATTGCCGCGGGCGAGAAGTACAAGACCACTAC
>JAZOTG010000143.1:0-28001 GCA_045657505.1 Kiritimatiellia bacterium
TCGCCCTGATAACGCGGCAGATACTCGTACATGTAGCCAACGTCTACCCCGAGCTTTCCGATCGTTTCGCCTAAGTCAAACTCGTGAGCGAGACCAACAAACGCATCAATAGTAGTGTACTTAAACCCGCGCTTACCGTAACCGCCGCGCTTGCCGTTGCCGTCGGTTACGTCAAAGATCGACTCTACCCCGATATACGCCCAATCGAAAAACGTCGCAGTCGCGCCAGGTGTGAAAATAGGATCCTTACCGTCGATTACACCGTATGTCATATAGCGTGAATCTAACGAAAGCGAAACCTCCGCGCTTACAATCGGCGTTTCATCAAATGACACCCCTTCCCCAGGCGCATAACTCCAACCAGAGCTTTCACCACACCCCGCGCATTTACATAATTCACTCGTGCAAGAACAACTACCTGCGCATTTGCAATTTGTATTCTGAGCGTAAAGAGCACCTGTTAAAGCGATGATTGCTACTGCCCCGATGGTTTTCATTGACCTCATTTTATTCATTTTCTTTGATAATAATTACCGCTACTAAACCTTGCCTCGACTAACTTTAACGATACTTTTCAGATTTTTAATTTTGTCTCGCTTGGATACTCGAAGCCTATTTAATGTATGAGATGTTTGATTGTTCAGTTACAGTGATTTGAGCTCCTAATCACTAACGACTAAATCAATCAAGCATCATCTAACAAGCCATTTGTTAGACAAGGCTAAGTTTACCATATCTAACTTTTGCTTGTCTATAGCGTGTTTTGACATTAAAATCCAAATTACTTCTTAAAAATCTATGTCATCTTGAGCTACATCTTTATCATGTCCGCTCTATTACGCACCATTCACAAGAATAAACATCTTTTCTATTTAAGAAACCTGACAGGAAACAATCTCATTGCACAACTTTCCGCAAATGATCAACATACGCGGCAAAAGGAACGGCCTTTTGAAGAGATTGCCCTTCGCCGGCTGTGCCACAGTTCCGTCACGGTGGAGATAGCCGTACCATTCGGGATATTCCGTGTCCTTGAGATGCGCCCATGCCCATTCTGCGGAAAGTCTGAAGCGCTCAAACCATTTTTTATCGCCGGTAGCGCGATATGCCTTCAGATTGGCTATTATCGACTCGCACTGCGGCCACCAGAACTTCATATCCTGCTCGTAGCACTGCGGCGGAAAATTGCGGCAATCACGGAATGAGATTATGCCGCCGTCACCGCTTGCAGCATCCCATCCCCAGTCCCACGACCAATCGAGTATCTGAAGAGCCTGCTCCATAAGCCGGGCATCACCTCTCTCAGACGCGACATCCATCAAAAACCAGCTCGTCTCTATCGCATGGCCGGGGTTGATGGTGCGCCCTGCAATCGTATCGATAAACTCGCCGTTGGGGCCTACCGTCTCAAGCACGCATTTAAATTCGGGACGCACAAAATAACGCATAAGCGTTTCGATGGAATCCGTAATCTGTTCGTCAAGAACCGGATCGTCGGATACGCGCTTGAGTACGCTCGCCACATTTATAAGAATCATAGTTAGCGAATGGCCTTGAGAAGTCATGGCCGGTTCATATTTCGCCGGCATCATCGCCGGATCTCGCATGAACGAACGGATGCGGTGAAAAAGATCAAGCGCCCTTTCCGCGCAGCCGCGATCGCCCGAAGCGAGTGAATATTCCGCAAGAGCGATGGCGGCAAAACACTCCGAAAACACGTATCTGCGCATTCTGAGCGGCGTACCGTCGCCCGCAACTTCGAAATACATGCGCCCGCGGGAAAAGTTCCCTGTTGCACCTTTGGCCGAAACTTTTTATATAATCTTTATTCATGAAATTCACCGATTGTCAATTGATTTACCGCGCGTCTCGGGCATGATGAATATCGCCCAGAACATTTCAACAAGCATCATGGCCGCGAAAAAGGCAAAAGCGTATGTACCGGTCTTCGCCACCGCGACCGGGAAGAGCCAAGACACAAGCATGCACATGACCCAATGGACAATACCGCCAAAACTCTGCCCCTTGGCACGAACATCGGCCGGAAAGATTTCGGAAATGAACACCCAAATGACGGCGCTCGCCGAGAATGCGACAGCGGCTATGAAACCGTACACCCCGAACATCGCCAACATGGGCGTACATGCCGGCCCGAGGGAAATCTGCCATGCGACCAGCCCGTGCATCGCCGCCATAGCCGCGCAGCCCGATATTAGAAGCGGACGCCGGCCAAAACGGTCTATCAAGAAGAATGCGGCAACAGTAAAGACGAGATTGACAATCCCCACACCGATAGTTCCGGCGAGCGCGACCATGCCGCTTCCTTCACCGAAAATCATCTTGAATATGCGCGGCGCGTAATAGTTGACAGCATTCACACCCGAAAGCTGGCTGAAGAACGCGACAACGAAACACATGATAATCGGACGCAGATTCCTGCGGACAAACAACGGGGCCGAGGCCTCGACGCTCTTCTGATGGGGGCTTTCCGGAACATGCGCCAACGCGCCGAGATACATCAACGCCGGCAGGCACTCCGCGCCAAGCATCGCTCTCCACACGACAGAAGGCGAAGCTGGGAGCCATCTTGCCACACAGTAGTTGGATATGTACGAAATCACAATACCGAGCACGATACAGAACTGATTTACAAGCACCAACCGTCCGCGGCTTTCAGGGGGAGCGATTTCAGCAATGTACATCGGCACGGCTACTGATACGCCGCCGATGGCGATGCCTCCGATGAAACGCATCCACCCCAGAACCTGCGGTCCCAGAATTTCGCCGCCGGGAGTGAACGCACACCCCGCCGCCGATACAAGAAAAAGCACACCCATCCAGACAAGAGTCGGTTTACGCCCGAGCCTGTCACACATCATACCCGCCGCCAATGCTCCAAATACGGTGCCTATCAGCGCGCCGGCCACTACAAGACCGTGCCAGAACGGCGAGAGGGCAAACTCACTCTGAATAGCCTCCTCGCAGCCGGATATCACACCGGAATCAAAACCGAACAACAGTCCGCCGAGGGAGACTGCGCATGTTATGAAAAAAAGACGAAACCTTGTCATGACAACCTCTCTTTCAGTAAAACAAAAACATACCTATGAAACAAATGTTTCAATGCGCTTGACGCACTTCGAATGACGCAGAATCGAACTTTCCCGAGAGTTTTACGACGAAACCCCGTTCAGCAAGCTCTTGACCGCTCACCGCCTTCTCAGGCAAATGCGCATGGCGCTGTTTCGCAACATTTATCTCCTTCACCATGTATTTCAGCTTGGGATCAAGGCCTCGCAAGCGTAGAGTCTTCTCTACTGCTACATCCTTGTCCAATCCGAGGGCAAACACCGCCGCGCTATTCTTCTTTTCATCGACATACATCATGGCCGACATTTCTCCGCCGTACGGAGAAACCAAACGGTACAGGTCGCCACGCTGAACTATCGGACGGATGCGCTTATAATCGGCTACTGCGGCCTTAGAGAATGCGACATCCGCCGCGCTGAGGTCTTTCGGATGCAACTCAAAGCCCATTCGCCCGGTCATAGCCACGTCGAAACGGTATTTGAGAGGATATCCCGATTTTGTCACGTGACACGCCATGGCGCTTGCAGGGTAAAAATGTGTAGCCCCCCACTGTATGAATACACGCCTGAACGGATCAGTATTGTCACTGGCCCAGAATTCATCAGCATAGCGGAGGAAACCAAAATCCATATGACCGCCGCCCGATGCACAAGCTTGAACCATTATATGAGGACGCTTTGCTTGAAATTTTGCAAGCATTTCATACATGCCTACAGTGTAATCGTACCACAGATTTGCTTGATGATCAGGCTTCAAATATGTGGACCCGGGGTTTACAAGATTCTGATTGCTGTCCCATTTTATGTATGAAAGAGTAGGAATCTGTGAATAGACGGCATCCAATTGGTTGAAAATATTGTCTCTTACGGCTGGATTTGTCAAATCCAAAACAACCTGCGTGCCGCCGCGTCCGAGCAAAAGCGAACGGTTCTGTTCGCGAAGTATCCAATCTGGATGCTCTTCGGCAAACCAGCTCGTCACGTTGCACATCTCCGGCTCGACCCAGAGGCCGAATTCCAACCCGCGCCTATTTGCCTCTTTTGCTATCCAATTAAGCCCGTGAGGCAGCTTTACTGTGTTTACCACCCAATCACCAAGCCCGGCACGATCGCAGTTTTTTTCATCGCGGGCATACTTCCCTTTTCCGAACCATCCGTCATCGAGAACGAGCATTTCACCGCCCATCTCTTTTACGCCATCCATCATATCAATAAGCGTCTGTTCGGTAAAGCTAAAGAACGACCCTTCCCAAGTGTTAAGGAGAACTGGATGCAATACATCACCATGTGGCATAAGATGACGACGCGCCCAACGATGATATTGACGAGAAACTTCGCCCTTGCCAGCCTCGGACCACACTAATATTGCCTTCGGCGTAACAAAAACTTTTCCTGGATCAAGCACATAAGGGCCCGTCGTCATATCAATACCAGCAAACACGTCTGTTTCCTGCCCGTTCCAACTGCGCCTAACGCGTTTTTCTGTTGTGCCCGTCCATTCCAAGGCTACACCCAACACACGACCGCATTCTTCATCAACATCATCGCCAAAGCTGACCATCATCGCAGCATTCGATTCCCATGCATTTCGAACACCCGATAGCGAACGGAATTGTGCAATCTGACCATTAGCTACAGTAGCTTCAGATACATTACCCTCCCGTGTCCATACGCCAGTAAGCGTAAGTACTTTTACTGTTTCAGCATAACAATTGATATTTGCGGCAAAACTGTCGGCTCTAATTAACCTAACAGGCCCCGCTTCATTATGTTGTATCTCATACCATGTCTCCACAACATCGCAGTCATTCCATGTTTTTATATATCGCGTTATATAGATAGGATAGAATTCGTCTTTTTGTTTAATGGTGAACAAACGCCCACCTTTAATTTCTTGATCAAGGCGTTCAATCTCTTTCAATCTAAGTGTAAGCGCTCCATCAGCATGGATAACTTGAAGCCCCGCATGCTTAACAATTTCTTTCTCCCAATTAGGTATAACCTGCCCAAAGGCAAGCAACCCTGACATTGCAACTTCCAACGTCGTTAACGGATTAGGCTTTAACTGCGCACCATTAGCTACCTTGAAACGAGCATCACACCAGTCAGCATGATCAGAATGGTTGCCATCACCTGCGTCATCTACCAGCAGTTCAACAATTTTTGCACCTGTCAGATTAGCATGAAGATGGTACGGAGCTGTTCCGTAACGCATAATAGGAGACTCGGCAACTCGCTTACCGTCGGCAATAATTGCGAATTTGACACTTGCTGGACTCTCGCCTACTTCGGCGTCAATTCCAACCATCGCATCAAATGAATAAGCCTTGCCACCGCAGTTGATTTTATAAATGGAATTGGCGTGAACACCAATTCCACGTGCAAAATCCCTATCAGCGATTTTCAAAGACTTTCCATCTACTGAAAGATTTTTCTTAGCTTCCCCCCAACCGCATTTAACTGACGCAATATCTAATTCGTCAAGCCATATCGTTTGAAGAGCACCCTCCTGGGATGTGAACGAATTAGTGTTGTCCAGCCCCTGGCCGCTCTCGCCCGTTGCGACAAGCACTGTCAAAACGAGCGAAGCAGCCGATATGAATTTTGTACGAAAAAACACAATACTCACCTTACCCTTATTTTAAGTCCTTCTGTCGTTATCCAGGCATTTTTCCCGGTGGTTTTGACAACCAGACCGTTATATTTGCCCGTCATGGCGGGAGCCCCCGTTATACTGCCAGTCGCCGAGGCAAAGCAGAAACCGGCCTTTGAAGAATCTGACATGACAACATTCGCCTGAGAAAGATCGAGCGAGCCGTTGACGACAATCTTATCGCCTGCATCAAGGTAGATGGCGCCGGTGACGACGACATCGCCGTTTAATGTCAACTCGCCGGCGTCACCCTTGCCGCCCGGATTGATATCGCCAGCAATGATTGACGAACCGTTGGACACCGACCCTTTACCTGAAATAGAACTCATCAGCAACGTGTTGCCTCCGAGATCAAGCGTTGCCCCCGCTGATACATCGGCATCAAAAGCGCGTGCGCCGTCAACCCGCGTCAGAGAAGGCAGCTTGTCCGGGCCGAGCTGACGGTTAATCTCAAGCTGCTTTTCAGAGAGCGCGCAGTTCCAGATACGAAACTCGTTAAATGTCGCATTCGCATCCTTATCGTTCCACTGCGAAAGCCCAAGCCAGTTATAGTTGGCGTCGCCATTGTCATCATCGCTCTCGCCGCGCGCGAATACGCGACTGGGGAGCCAGTCTTCGATAATGCCGCCACGGATGAACATGCGCGCGCCGTTAGATGCGGATACGCCGTAAATCTGATATTCCGTATTGCCGGTCGATGCGTCCGGAATAAACGTAACAGCAACATGGCATTCCGTATCCTTGGTCAAAAAGCCCTGCCCGACATCGCCGTGAATACAGGCCTCAACATCCAGTTTCATGGCACCGTGGTCGAACGCCTGCACAACTGCGCGGTTGCCATTCCCTCTGAATGTGAAGAAGAAGCCGGAATAAAGGCTGTCCGCAACGGCCGGGTCCGGATTGTGAGTCGCCTTCCTTTTACGCTTTCCGAACGAGAACATACGCGACCACCTTGTATCGAGGTTGTGACTGTAAACCCAAGCTTCGACCGTGAATGGCGAGTCATCGACCGGAATGCCGCCGTTTTCACCGAGATCGACCCACCCGGTATTGCGGCTGCCGCCGGGCAGGCGCAATCCTGTACCGGTCCTGGTGTAATCGACATCCCCCTTGACAACCGCATCCGAACCGCCGACCGAATCTTCAAGCGAGCGGTTGAACGTCCAGCGATGGAGCAGATAATCGCTCTGCTTTACGCTGTCCGCTGCCGCCGTGCCGAACACATTCGAATCATTGACGCGCACCGGAACGCTGGCAGCCGCATCCAGCTGTTCATCCGGACCGGCATTCACATGCTGCTTGATCTGATGTTCGGTAAGCGCGCCGTCCCAGATGCGAACCTCGTTAACTTCCATACCGAGCGCACCATTGCCGAAAACCGACCATCCGAGCCTGAAGTAGTCCTGCGGAATTTCCGAAACGAGCCAAGCGGGCAAATCATACTCCCATGTCTCATCATTATTCTTCTCGCTGTTAAAGCGGCGGAAGCAAACGCGCGTTCCGCCCTTGCCGTTCGACTTGAGGGTCATTACATAATAGAACTCCTGACCGAAAACCACATCACCGAAGCAAGATGAATTACCTCTAAAATCGTTCGGACCTCTGCAGGTGAAGGCCATATTACCCTGCCCGATTACGGCAAGAAATCTGTCCGTACTCTGCCCCCATGAAAACAACTTGCCCCAACCGTCGCATCCTTGGGTTACCGTCGCCCAGATTTCAAGCGTCATCTCGTTGCCCGGCCAAAGATTTGCACCGAGATCAAGTCCGCTTGCATTCTGCTTATTGCCGTCATTCGCTGCGGCTCCTGCAAGAATAAGCTTTCCATTTGCGTAGGTAACAGGATTCGCCACCGATCCGTTCGATATCGACGTTGCGGTGCACGTGCCGAGAACAGAGTCTGTGGCATCTTCCGTAAAGCTCCAGCGGTGCGCCAGTTTTGCGTCCCTGAACGCTGCCCCGCCGTTTTCGCCAGGCAGCGCATCCGGCCCCATCATAACGTGCTGCATAAGCTCTGAATCGGAAAAGACACCTTCCCATATGCGGACTTCATCATACTTTGACGAGGGAATTGAATTGTTCCAAAAGTTCTTACCGAGATAAAAATGAGCCTGTGTCACATCAGAAAGCGTCCATCCCCTCGTATTGTAATCGCGGGAATTGACGAGCGCGCCAGTAGATGCGTTCCAGCGCGCCATCCTTATATGGTAGCCTCCGGTAAGATTCGGCACAAACGTCACGGTTATGCAGTAGGGAACTGCGATTTCATGCCTTCCGGTCGCCCATGAATTGAACGTTCCGCCTTCGCCTCCCAATCCAAATACTGAAGAATTGCCGTCCCAGAAAGTGTATTGAAAACAATCATCTTCGCCGCTGCCCCAGCAGAATGGCTTCGCCCACTGAAACTCCTCTTCCTGAACAACCCACATTTCCAGAGTCATCGCCTTGGCAGGCCAAAGATTCGAACCAAGATCAATACCGTATGAGCCGTCGTTATTCGGCACGCTCGCAAAAACAGCTTTGCCACCTTCAAATGTAACGCCGTTAAAAACAGTCGCAGTATTTTCACCGGTGACGGAATCCGCCGCATCCTGATTGAAACTCCAGCGATGCTTCAACACGCGCCGACCGTCTGTTGCAATTGCCAATGTGCCGGACTCAACCTTAACCGCGCCTCCGGCAAACGGCGCATCCACGGTAAGCGTACCTTCGCCCCTCTTGGTGAGCGTCGCCCCATTAAGCTTTGTCGCATTTACAGTCTCGAGAAGTGTCGCATTATGCCCCGCCGTATCAAAGACAAGCCCCTTTGGACCGAAAATCGCCCCGTCAACAGGGAAAGACTGATTTTCGTTAGCCGCCATTATCGTTCCGCCGTCAAAATGGAACTGAGCCTCGCCCCAATGCTTGAATGCGCTATGGGTAGGCCCCTCTAAAAACGCCGTTTGCTTTACCTTGAAAACACCGCCGTACAGACCGAGTATTCCGCGCCAGCCGTTCTCGCCGAATACGACACCGTTCTGTACAGTGAAATCACCCCCGTTCAATACGAGTTCGCCTTCATTACCGGGGTTCTGTCCCATCAAAACGGCATTTCCCACATCGGCTGTGCCGCGTTCGAGCGACAGTGCGCCGCGCCCTCCGTGAACGCCGAGACAGAGCAAACCGTCGATGTGCGGGCCACATTCGTCGGAATCACCGATCCATCTGACGAGACAGTCATTTGACAAGGCATGGATATTAACTTGAGAAATCCAATACCAATCCCAGTCTGTCGTCTCCCAGGCTCTCATTTCGTCCGCGGTGGCCTGTTTGTGAATTCTTCCATCACGGTTGAACGTTATATCAAACGAGGTCGCGCCCGCGTCGGAAGTGATGTTGTAATCATCCCAATCATGCCGGTTCCAGTTAGCCGGATTGCTCCATTCGGTGGAAGCCCCTCCTCCGGTCCAGAACGGGCCGCCGAGCACGGAGCCGACCGATACCGACATAAGTGCAAACATGACCGTCCGACTTATCAGATTTAAATTTTCCATGATTTTCCTCCTGATTGAATTTAAAGTTTTTTTAGATCAGATCTGCGCACAATCCTTCAAAGCGGGAAACGACAACTATTGCAAATCTACGCCCATTTCACGGAATTCTGCGGCTGCATTCAAAAAGTGAGCGGTCAGCCAGAATACCGTCCAATGTTCTTTATAACCGCCACGCTGTCCAAACGCATCAAGATGTCCGCCAAGGTTGTTCTCCGGCATATCATAATAAGTATGCTGAATTCCCTCGCCCAGCGCGCCAGTTATGCTCGTGAGCTGGAAGCAGCTGCGATACATAATTGCGGCAAGTTTAGTGAGACGCTCATCTCCAAGATAAACGCCCATACGCCAAATGTCCGGTGTCGACAGAACGCCAAAGGCGTCAAGGTGCTGATTCTGCGGAGAGACGACCGTCCAGCCGGTTGACTTAAAACCATGGTCGTTCAACCTGCCCGGAGGCATGGCGATATCCCATACGACCGTATAGGTAAGCATATTGTTCATGGCATGCTGCGCAAGGCGTGCATATTTCTTTTCGGCCTCGACGTCTTTCGTCTTTATTGCATTGCGCAGGAGAGCCGAGTAACCTTGAAACGCCGCAAACGCCCCTTCTTTATCCTCGCACTGCGCATCAAGCGTGCCGCCCCAATAAACCTTATCATAGCCAAAATAATCGCGCTCAAAAACTTTCGCCAGTTTTTTAGCTGCGGCCAGGCACTCTGGGCTTTCAAAAAGTTCCGCCGACGACACTAGCGGCGCAATCAAAAAACCGGACGCTGTGGAACGAGGCTCTTTCCAGTTGTCGGACAGAATCGTGCGCGCCATGGCGGTTGTCGACTTTTTCGCAAACGCACGCCATTTGGCGGGATTCAACTTGCCGCGTCCCGACTTCTCTGCAAACCTGATAGCTTTCACGATACTGTTGAGAGATTGACCGCAGGATACGGGGTCGCCTCCCCAGGTATTACCGTGCACAAGGCTTATCCCCACGCTGAAAAGGCCGTCTTGCTTGATTGTACCGATAAACATGTCACTGATGGCGTCAAGCGAGCGTTGAGCCTTTTCCCAGTCGGTGCGGCCGAAGTCAAGCACAGGCAGCGCATACCCGCACGAGGCACCGGCTCCGCACCAGCCAAGAACCACCTGCTTACTGCCAAAACGCGCATCCCACATATCAAACCCGCAACGGCCATTGACTTCGGTCCAGCGGGTTAACGCATAATCGCGCTTAACCTTTGCTATATGCGAGAGCGCGGCGAAACATTGCGACTCGTAGGGATGAAAAAGATCGAGCGAAACATCCATAGCCTGTTCAAAACCAAACTTGGCATCGCTCGCCTTGCCCGTTTGAATCCAAAACGTCTTGTCAACAACCTGACCGGGATAAAGAGTGATATATGTCTTATCCCGCGGAAGAGACCCCATCATGCAGGCTTTTGAAATAGATCTGCGGCGATTATAGCCTACAGGGCCGGACATCAGAACAATATCGGAGCCTTCGCCGACTGCCTCAACGCCCGCACTCCACCAAAGATCGTCGCATGCCGCGCCGCGCACTTGAGACGGAAGGATATGCAATGCGGCAAAATCGCGGGTTTTTGAATTTTCAAGAAGAGCAAAAGGCATAGACAGTCGATGCTCTTCAAAAAACGCGAATTCACCCTGCTCTCCCGCGTAAACGGGCACCCGCCCGTCTTTGCGCCCCTTGTTTGACGGATTTCCGTAAAGAAGGATTCCTGGCAAAAACGGCTTCAACGCTGCAGTTTCGCCGCGGACACGGAAACGGACCGACAAGGTAACCTCATAAAGCGGCGTCCGGCCTTTCCATTCCCAACGGCGCACCACTTTGACAAGACCGCCCGGCAATTCAGTTTTTATATCCGTTACAATCAAACCAGGCACTTCGCGCTTCCATTCTGCCACCCAGCCGTTGCACCAACCGATGCCTATTTCGGACGGTAAAAGCTCCATAGTCTTTCCATTTGCCGGAGAAGCGGCAAACAATGCGAATGAAAACCCAAGCCAGACTAAACGAACTATTCTATTGAACATGTTATTCTTCATATTAATTACTTAATTGCAATGTACACCGGTTTTATCAACTGTTATTGAAATTTTGCGGCCGTACACATTTATATTCTTCAATGTCATGCGCTCAATACCTTTAGGCAGATGCGCCTTTACATCAAATTTACCAAAACCCGTCGACTGCAAACCGAACAACCCTTCAATGACTATACGGCAATAAAGAGCGCTTTCGGCGGACAAATGGCGCATATTACCCTCGGGCCAGGCTTCAACAGCGTAAGGCACATGCTCACCTAAAAGGCGCGTACGCGTATATTTGAGAAAGTTATCAAAAACCCGATCTGTCAAGGCGGCGGCGAACACGCCCCTGAAGGCATAAAGCACGCTGCGGTCCCATGTAACGCCTTTCTTGTCGCCCTCGGCAGAGAGCATGCCCTCGCCATTCCAAAGCCATGACGAAAAGAGTGCGTCTGTAGTGCCTTCCGCTCGTGTGTAAATACCCATGCACAGCGGAATTCCTATCCATGAGCGCAAAACGGGACACCCCTCGTAGTAACGGTATGTCTTGAAACCGTGCATCTCGCAGCCGAAATGCTTCTCGATAGACTGCAGCATATGCTCGGCGCGCCGGGTATAAAGCGAGGAGGCGTCGGCATTTCCGAATTCAGACTCTATTATTGCCGCATGACGCAGAGCGTCGTAATAGAGCGCCGATGTACAAAGATTTGCGCTGCCCGCCGGCAGACGCCCCTCAAGTTCATCGCTGTCGGAAGATACGACTCCGTCTTTTGTAAGTTTGCGACGGCAATATTCAAGCGACCAACGGATTGCGGGCAGCAGTTCCTTTGCCCAATCGCGGCGCCCAGAAGTTAAAACAAAACGCGAGGCTCCATACGCGTACATTGCGGCGTCGCCGCGATCGCCGGCGCCATTCCAGTAGCCGAAGCCTTCGGCAATCACCGATGAGGGGATCGGTTCGTAGTTCGGCCCCATAAAAGGAATGTAATGGCGATATGCATTCATCGAAGCCTCAAGTGCCGTTGCATC
Organism: Kiritimatiellia bacterium; assembly: GCA_045657505.1. Taxonomy (GTDB): domain Bacteria; phylum Verrucomicrobiota; class Kiritimatiellia; order RFP12; family UBA1067; genus UBA1067. Next base: position 12,348 of record JAZOTG010000143.1, read on the forward strand.
GCCCGTAAACGCAAAATACGGCCCGGCATATTCCACCTGGTCGTTACACCAGGTGGCCGCATAAAACGCGCCGCCGCCCGGAGAATGCATCAGACCTCCGCGCGTATAGAAAATGCTCTCGCCAGCGCGCAATTTTGCAAAGTGAAAAGCAGTATCAAGCTCGTCGTTACCTGTTTCCAGCACACATGACGATGTCAACTCTGATATGCGCATGCGCCTTGCCGCGAGTTCCGCCGCTCCGTCGACAGGATAATCAGGCTCATTAAGCATGCGCACAGAAAGACGGATCGTCCACACGCCCTTCTCGCCGGGGGCGAGCGTACTCGCCTCGGAAGGGAACACCTGCGCCCTGTATTCATAGCGGCCCGTGCACCCGAGGGCATAGCCTGTACACCCCTTTGTAAAGGCGATCGGCATTGGAGTTGAACCGGCATTCTCAACTTCAAGCAACTCGAAGGCGGCCGCTTTATCTGCCGAAGGAAACACATGGCGCACGATACGAAGCGAGCCGTCTTCACTGTGCGACCTTGCACACCAAACACCGTCAAATGAAATTTTATCTACTATTTCCCGGCAGATTTTACTGGCGGCAAAGAGCTTCGGCACCTCATTTTCTGTAAAATTGTGAGAGAACGTATCATGCGTTTTATTGGGCATTCTGCGATAGGCCGGCCAAAAAACACCGCGAGAAAGCGAAAGCGCACGATTGCTTTCAACATTGTACGAAAGAATGAGAGAAGCCTTGAGCCCGGACATTTCAAGTGTATCCCGATGCGCAAGGCGCGAATCATTGGCAACATCCCACTCAATACGTTCACGCGGTTTAGCAATACGCCACCGTAGTGCGCTGCTGCTGGATTTGGCAAACGACGAAGCGGCCAAAAATGCTGCAGCGCAAACAACGGATACTTTTGCAACTAACTTCATAAACACCTTATCAACCTGTTTTTACTTCAACGGACAATTATAACACAATAGATTTTTTGCATCAAACCATTCGCACATGCCGTCAGCGGCTTTTAACATCAAAATCGTGCTGCTGCGCCTCTACTTCACGTAAACGTGCTTCAGTTGCTTTGTCCATCGTATTGCTTTTAATTACCTTAACATCTGATGCACCAGGGGTAAAAATAATTTCACCGGCTTTAGGCGCATACTTACCTTTACGGAGTGTTTCGGCACGAATTTTTATTGGGCCGGGGTTTGTAGACGCTCTTGGACGGATAAGGACAACTGCATCACCCCATCGCGTCACCTGAGGATTTTCACCAACGATATCTGCCTCGCCCTCAACTGAAAAACGTATTGTCTCAGTATTATAGCGCTTTGGAGTACCTCTATTGTCTACGAGAGTAGCCGACACAGTTACAAGATCGGCACCATCAGCAACGGGGGAGAGACCTTCGGTGTCAAGAGAAAGATTAATTCCCACCAGCCTGTCGGACGGACGGCTGATGACAGTATCACCGCATGGAAGCGTAATTCTCAGATTGTGAAGATCGCTTGTGCCGTGTTTGTCGGCAAAACCGGCGCTTCTACGCTTCCTTTGACGCTTATTGTAGTCAAATTGCGTCTTCCCGGGCGTATACCGCTCACCGAAAAGCAGTGCCGAATATGTGCAGTTTGAATAGACAAAAATATCGCGCGGCGAATACGATGCAAGCTCGTGGGCCACAAAAACAAACGGCTCGTCAGTAAGCACCGATTTGAGAGCATGCCACGAATATTTCTTTTGCCTTGCATAAGTCATGATGCCGCCGTAGAAATTGTCTGTATGGTAGCCGCGGGCGTGGTCGGTGCCGTGCCAAAGACAGCCGCCGAAATGATTTGCCGCCTGAGAATTGACATCATTGAAAAGACGAAGGTAATGGTTGGCCTGACGCACCATGGCCACCTCGCCCCATTCGCGCAAAACACGCGATGGAGAGCTTTGACTATTCCAGTCGTCAACATAATCGCCCCACTCGCGCCTGTAACCGAGATTGCCCTCGACCGCCCTGTGGGAATACTTGATTTCACATATGCCGCTGCCGCCGCTTTGAATGTCGCAGGCGCTTATGTCGTTGGGCGCGCGGGAATTGCGCTTGACGACAGCTACAACATTGGTCGTGAAATAAGCAGGGAAATAAGTCTCATTAAGAATGGGCTCCCAGAAAAGATGTGACGGACGCGACCTGTCACGGCGCACCATCTTTTCTACATCGTCATACACGCGCTTTTCGAACCGGGAATCATTTTTATTCCAAAACTGCCAACCGGGAGTGGCACTGATGACAAACATGCCCATTTCGTCGCAGGCGTCCATAAACGCCGGATCCTGCGGATAATGCGCGCAGCGGAAAATCGACATTCCGCAATCTTTAAATTTTTTAACGTCACGCCAATGCAATGAATTCGGCAAGGCGTTGCCGATGAACAGATAATCCTGATGGCGGTTTGTGCCCATGAGTTTGCCGGGGTATTTTTTACCGTTTAGATAAAAGCCGTCCATCGTGAACTTGAAATCGCGGATTCCAAAACGCACATTCACGCGGTCGGTCAACACGCCGCCCTTCTTAACATCGACACGCAGAAAATGGAGATTCGGCTCTTTAGGAGTCCAAAGTGCCGGCGACTTAAGAACAAACGGCGAAACAACGCGCTTGCCGTCATAATACAATTCTGCTGTCGCGCCGTCGGTATCTCCGCCGAGTGTCACATCGGCGCTGATTTTCCATGCACCGTCATCGCCCATATTGGTAGTGATCCATACTCCGCCCTTATCGGTGTCGGTTACGTACGCTTCTCCGGTTTCGATAAGATACACATCTCTGTATACGCCGCCAAAATACGTAAAATCAAGCGTGTCCTGAGGTTTGCCGGGCGGATACGACGGATCGTCAGAATTGTCGCACCATACTTCAAGGACGTTTTCACCCTCTTTAAGCACGCCTGTCACATCGATATGAACGGGCAGATACCCGCCGAAATGCTCGGCGACCATCTTGCCGTTCAGAGTAAAGCGGCTCTTGCCCATGACTGCTTCAAAATGAAGGAATTGACGCTTGCCCGACGGTTTCCAATTGAAGGAACGGCGGTACCACGCCTGCTGCTGACGGTTAACTCCGCCTGAAGCTTCAAAACCTATTTCTCCCTCGTCAATCGAGTGGGGCACAGAAACCTTTTTAGAGGTTTTAAAGTTATCCAACGAAAACTCCCATCCCGTTGCAAGCGTCTCTACGCGGCGCGGCGTTCCTTCTGCATGCCAATAACCGGCTTTGGAAAACTTCTGCGCTGGTTCAGCACCGAACAGAGCGGTTGATGCCGCACAAAACGCCGCTACGACCGACAATATCCTGATTTTAGCCATACTACCACACTCCATCAACGATTATTGGATAAATTTACTCAAACGAAAGTACAGCCTTCTCGCCAGGAGCAAACATGTGCTCTAAAGTCGCTTCTGCGCTGTTGCGCGTTTTGCCGCGATTCCACCCGGCAAAATTCTTTTTGCCGCCGAACGGATCGACGAGACGAAACACACCGCCCTTTTCAGATGTGATTTCAACACGGACAACCTTTGCCCCTCTCATCTCGGCAGAAACGAGGAAACATCCTTTTGCGCGAAGGTTTTCAAACTTTGCATCTTTTGATGTCCAGTTAGGAAACACCTTCACTATACCATGGTCGCATTGAATAAACATTGAATTAACAAACTCCATTGAGCCAATTTTTTCAACGCCGTGAACTCCATCTCGTATATGAAAGTTTTTCTGCATACGCGAAAGTTGATGTTTTTTAAAGGCATCAATAACCGCTTGAGCTGGATAGCCCGTACGAATTGCCGTGGCAAAAAGTTTCGGTGTTTGATTTATACCAGACCAAGCGCCATCTCCAGCCAATGCAATATTACCGTTTACAGCATTGGTTGCAAGTGTTTTGAATGAATCGGTGATATCAAATGAAAATGCTTCACCAGGAATAACGCTTTCAAGATTGACAGCGTTTCCTCCAGATGGATTTGCCTTGCCGTCAGGTTTTTCTACGCCGGAAAGCATCGCAACATCTTTGCCGTTAATCGGATAAACACCTACTGGAAGCTCGGAAAGATGATCGTTCAACTCTTTCCAAGATGCAATTTTCTCCTTAGACACCTCAATACCGCACAGACGCAAATCGTCAACAACAGCAATAAGAGTTGAAAGAATATGTTTTAAGCAGGCAACTGCAGGCGCACTGTTCTTCTCAACGCCGCTACCCTCCCACTGCGAATCCCACACAACATAACGGTAAGTGCCATTGGGGAGAGACTCCTTCTCGCACCATTTAAGGAAAAAATTCGCCGTCTTATCAAGAACAGGCCAAACCTTTTTAAGATAGTCGCGATTGTGTGTATACTCCCAGTGTGTGCACATAAGCGCACATTGAAAAGCTCCATCAGAAATCTGACTCCAAAGCGTACCGTCACCTTCGGGGGCGGTACCCCACGGACCGAGAGAAACAGGATAGAGCGCGGCATCGTCAATACCGAACTTCAAATCATTGCGACGGTCTAAATAAGCGCGAGTGTTCTTAAAAAAGCAACCAAAACAACGATCTATCTTGTTAAGATTATCTTTGGCATTGCGCATAGCCTGAGGAAGATAATCAATAAGCGGATCGGGCATTGATTCGGCGACCTCGCACCTGTTAGCCGCAAAGCACCCGTACCAAGTAGCGATGTAATTGTAATTCAGATGAAAATCATTGTGCCACCCCGGCTTGTCGGTGGTAACCCATATACCATAGAGTCCTGGAGGAAACTTGCCAGCTCTTACGCCTGCACCAAGCAAATAAACCTGGCCGAGATAAAAACGATCAAGATCGGTATCTCCCGTGGCGATACGGCTACAACCCCACCATTTAGTCCACCATGCGACATGAGACTGTTTATGCTTTTCAATATCGTTCCATGTGTATCGCTTATCGCATGAAGAAGAAACTATAAGCGCAAATGGCTTGCCTGCAAAAATTTTCAACGACGCCTTTGATTCTCCGCAATTGGGAGATGAAAGACCTTCCAGTTGAGCTCCAAGTACACTTACAGCCGCTGTTGCATTTGTAACCCAGCCGCGAGTGTCGCCTTGAGGCAGTAAATTCAATGTTGAGCGTCGCACCCAAAAGCCGTCATTAGAAACTCCGGCCTGACGAGGAAATTCTTTTATTCCATTATGGGCTACAAGCCTAAGAGTCCATGTATCATCTGAATCACATACACCCGTGATTATAAACAAATCGTCATCGGAGGAAACGAATGATTCCATCTTCACATGAGACTTGCCAAATATCCCTTCTGTGCGTAGCGTTGCAATTGGAAGGTCAAGAATGTCAGTGGACTTAACACTGTTTGGACCAGGAATAATCTCAAAATCAGCAAATGATATTGGAGTAATATCGTTGGAAGTGTTGCCAGAAGTCAATCTGCCGCAGCTCCACAAATCGCCGCGCGTGAGAACAAACTTTTTACAGTTACCATCACCGCCGTTTACAACGCCAAGCGATCCATTGCCAAGAAGTGCTGCTGTAGGAATGGTTTTATCAATTGACGATCCAGGACAAGCACTTTCCCACACAGGATTGAACTGTGACGGATTTGAAAACTCAATTGCTTCTGAAAAAAGCGGGACTACCGACATAAAAGGTATTGCCGCACAAACGGCAATACCTTTTATTGATTGCATTACTTTCATACTAAGACTTTCTACGTTACTTTGAACGCTCAAGGAGGTCATGCGCGAGGACAAGAAATGCTGATGCTGTCCATGTATAGGCCGGGTCGCGAAGTGAGTCGCCGGTCTTGGCATTGAAATTCTCCGCAAAGCCCGACTTGTTGATGAGGCGGCAGAATTTCTCTGAAATTTCATCGGCAAGAGCATCCTCACCGCAAGCACGCAGCCCCTTAACGGCAATCAAAGTTGACGGGCCCCAAATTGGACCTCTCCAATAACCGTCCGGGTGATAATACTTACTGTTTGTCGACTCTGAAGCAAGACCCCACTCAGTAATAAAGCCCTTTTCCTTAATGTCGGCAATCATTTTGGCACGGCACTTCTCGGGAAGACGCTTACCAAGAATTATAGGAAGACGAGTGACGAGTGAAAGTGAGTTTTCATCAAAGCCATTGTCACGCAAACGACGCACGCGCGGCGAACCATCTTCGGTAAAGAGCACTTTGACCATAGCATCAAGGAGCTTCTTTGATTTGAGCGTCCACTCTTCAGACTCTGCTGTGCGGCCGAGTGTCTTGGCGATATCGGCAAGGCATTCCATCTGGAGAACTAAGAAAGCCTGAAGATCGGGAGTCTCAAGCGGAGGACGATTATGCTGAATTGCAGTTGAATTATCCCATCCGGAATCGCAGCCGTCGAGATACTCAAGCAAACCGTTACGGTCAAAATCGCGGCGTGTAAGCCACCATTTTGTCCAACGGCCAATCATATCGTAAGCCAATTCAAGACGCTCACGCGAAAACTCTTTCATGTGACGAAGCTGCGAGAAAACCCACCCGTGCACCGGAGGCTTAACTGCAATCCAATAAATCTGCTCATCAGAAACCATATCGGGCATCATACCCTCAGGCGAAAGGAAGTCAAACATGCAACGGAACTGCTCCCAGGCGGCATCCTGATCGTGATAACCAAGACTGAGTGCATTAATAGCGTGATCCCAACTCCATGTCTTATTCATCCAGTTGTTGCTCATAAGCATCATTGGACGCTTAAACATTCCACGAGGACCTGCAATAGTGGTCCAGAAAAGAACCGCCGCATCGTACCTTGACTTCTCGCACCCTGCAGGCACAGAAGGAAGAATACTAAGCCATTTCTCGAAACTTGCCTTCTGCTTGGCTACAGCCTCTTCAAACGTGCCTTTAATTTCGGAGCCATCCCAGTCGCCGGTGTGAATATCGTGAATTACAACTTCAATTCCCGTCTTGGAGGGTAACACCTTTACAGTATTGCCATTGTCGGGCTTGCGAACACCCTTGCGCGTATCCATAAGAATACGATCGGCATTATAATGTAAATAGTCAATAGTCCTACCAAAAGTTGTAGGAAAATCATACTTCTGACGAGGGAACTGGTACTCAAAACGAACTTCCAATTCAGGAGATTTTGTACGGACAAGTATGGTATCGGCATTAAGATACGCAAATTCTATCGAACCCTTCTCTGTAATAGCCTCAAGCCAACCATCGCGCATTACACACTCAGACACCTTAACATCTTGCCCATTCACAGAAGGCACAAGACGACAAAAATTCTCGCGCCAAACTGTACTTATGTTACGAATCCAAAGGCCAGGATGCGTATTGAAGTGGTATTTACCACGCTCTAAACAACTGACCGTTAAAAACGAACCTGGGACACTGTAAGGAAAACCAGGGTTACCAACCTTTACAGGCTTGGCAAAGGCTGCGCATGTCGCGACCGCAGCGACAAGTGCCATAAACGCGTATGAACGCATTTCACAGTTTTTTCTTCTCATTTTTCCTTCTCTTTTGTTTTTCTTCTTTTGGGTTGTTAAATACTTAATTGAAGTTCTAGTCACAAGTTCGAGTTCGAAAGCGGTAGATAAAATTCCATTCTCCCACTCCATCATCATTCGAACATGATCAGGGACACCGGACCGACAAGACCGCACTCACGGAATTGCGCGTTCGCACCGGGACCAGATTTCGTCCAAGTGGAACGCTCGGCTTCAGGGAGTTTGGCATCGGCCACAAGAGCGTTATACCATGTCGATACAACCTCAATGCGAACGGCCGCCTCCTTTCCGTCTTTCACAAACTCGGAGATATCGCACGAATACGGTTCACACCACAGGTCTGCAACCTTTTTGCCGTTTATGTAGACCGTAGCCCAATCACGGACCCGTCCAAGGTGCAAAAACGCCTTCGTCCTTTCCCCGTGGATCTTTACGGCACCGGAGTAGATGCGGTTCGTCTCTCGCGGCTGATAATCGCGTTCCGCCTTGAGGGTCAGCCGCAGAGTCTCAACCGCAGAACCGCTTGCCGCAGAAGCGGCAGACTTCACCTCACCGGTGACAGGGTTGTACAGCGAGACCGACGAATCCTTCACCCAGTAGAATGAGGACACCCCGTCATTGCCTACGACGAAGAAGACATCGGTGTCACCGTCATGTCGCTGATACCATCCCGCAACTTCCGACGCATTCATCCCAAGGGATGCTTCGAGAGGCGACGGCCAATCAGGGGTGAAATCGCCACGGACAATGCGTGCGCCCTTCTTCTCCAACTCCCCGAATTTCGCCTCGGTCTCCGGCAAAAGGAACGTCCCCCGGGGAATCCAAAGAACACGGTAGCTCATGCCATCCGGGAAAACGATGCGCCCGTCCTTGACGGAGACACGCGTCATGAGAGCATCCGAATTCAGATAGTCGTATTTGTACCGGTTGCCGAAAAGCAGTTCCCGTTCGGACGGCTTGTGGTTCACATCGTCGCCGAGATACATGAGAATGTCGACGGCGGGAAGGCCTCTCTCAAGCTCCCGTCCGCAGCGTTCGAGGTATTTGGTGAAATGCCGGAGATAGGGCCACCATGTCTGTCCGCGCAGAAAGGGCGATCCTATGTTGCGTCCAAAACTTGAAGACGGAGGCTTGCCTCCAACAACGGGGTTGTGGGTATAGGTATGGAAGACAATATGCGTCACGCCTCGCGCGAGATGCTTATCGACAATCCTTTTCCAATCCCTGAAATTTTCATTGAACGTCAGATTGAAGCTCGTGAGAGACTCCGCACTGACCCGCTTCTTGCCGTAAATATGCGCCGACGATACGCACGGCAGGACAGGCTTGAAATCGTGGCTTCCGACGAACGATCTGTTGTTGTGCGGACTCCAGAATTCACACATTGGTTCATCCGCATATTTCCAGTAGCGAAGGATGTCACCGGGGATCACGTCACCAAATGCCGTCTCATACTGCACACTCATCCCGTGCTCTTTCGCAAGGCGCGAAATTTCCCCGTAATAATTCTCCTCTATGAGACGCGAACATACATTCCGCCAGTCGAGAAGGAATCTCTCGGTCTCCGCTTCGCTCTTCAGAACGTAGCCGAAAAGTGCGGGCAGCCATGATTTCAAGGCATATCCGGTGCGCCTCTCGAACTCCTCCTCCATTTTCCACGTCCATGTCTGACAGCCGCACTCCCAACTGTCGACAAGCATCCCATCGACCTTTACACCCGCTTTGAGAAGCCTCCCGACATATCCATCGAAATTGGCGCGGAATCCGCGCGGATCCATTTTATCGCATTCCCATCCCGTAGCCTCTGCAGGCGCGGGATGGTTTCTCCTCTTCATATTGACATGTCCGAATACGAGCGTCTTGACACCTTTCGTCCTGACCGGAGACGCATTCGTCGACATCGCAAAGCTCCGGAGTCCCCAACCGGCCTTCGCCTCCCACATGTCAAGACGCGGCTCGGGGGAAACCGAAGCCTTGACCTTTTTGTTTCCGAAGTTGCGGCTCTCAATCACGAACTGCAGCTTTTCGGGGTTTTCGATTTTCCGCCTGACCCGTCTCGTCATCCCCACGACATCCTGCCACGCGCCTTGAGAGCACGCCAGCCGGAAAACCTCGTTTGAAGAAGCGTCATATGCGACGATATCGCCGCCGATATCGTAGGCCCATCCATGGTTTATATATGACGGATTCGGAAGAACAACCGTTGTGTCATCCGACACCTCCAAAGGAAACGCAACCTCCGCAATCTCACGGTAGTCGTCGTCGGATGTAAAATTCGGCTTTCGGCCGCGTTCAAAGCAGACAAGTTTCCGCATTGCACGGTCCGCCCCTATCCACGGCCCACCGGACATGGACCAACCGGGACAGTTCTGCATCTTGAACGCAAGTCCGCGCCGATGGCACTCCCTTTCGGCAAACTTCACGAGATCCACCCAGTTTTCACTCAAGCACGGTATGGGATTCGTGACGCCCGGCCACGGTTTGTCACCGGCCCATCCGCCATGGAAGAACTGAATGCCGGAAACCCCGGCCTCCGCCAACGCCGCAATATCGGCGGCAAGGCCTTCCTTTGAGGCGTTTCCGCCTATAACGTGAAACCACGTCTCCGGGGCGCACGATCCGCCCGGCGCAGCCGACAGGACGGGCACATTGAGAAAAACGAACAAAGCAGCGAATGCGGAAATTGAATGTTTCATTCTATCATCCATAGACCTTGAACGGCGAAACCGCCGCCTCCCGGATTGCAGGAATTCCATTTGCCCTATTTGAACCTGAACGCCTTGAGCGAGAAAAGATCCCCGCCCTTGCGATCCCCGTCGGCGAAGACCAGTTTCACCGCCCTACGCCCGGAGGGGAAGGGCCTTGTGAGCGGCATCTCCACAACAGACTCGGTCTTTCCGTCTCCAGCCGGGATTTTCACGCTCCCGTACACGGAACCCTCCCCATCGCGCAATTCGACCCTGCCGCCATGCAGTGAGGCCACGCGCAGCCGAAGATGCGCCGCAGAAGTCCTGAAATTGAAATAGCGCCATGTGGCGGTGTCGCCCGCCCTGATCCCTGCAAGGTGCTCGAGTCCGTCCTTTTCCGTTACGATGCGGGCGTTCCCCGACATCAGACACGCAAGCCTGGCTGGGGTATCCGCGAACGGATCGAGGAGCGGTCCCGCGCCATTGGAAGTCTGCTCCACTTCGGCGATAAGTCCGTTTGCATCGAATTCTATCGGTTCGACGCACGGTTTGCGCAGACTCTTCGTGCCGTTCGTGGATCTGTGGTAGAACACAAACCACTTGCCGCCAAACTCGACGATTCCCCCGTGATTGTTCCAGGATCTGGGATCGCATCCGAAATTGTCGATGATGACACCGCGCCGCGTATATGGTCCATACGGGGATTTGGCCGTGGAATAGCCGATCGCCGTAGGCCGCCCGCGCCGTGAAATGTCCGTGTATACGAGATAATATGTGCCGCCGCGCTTCACCAGCTGGCTTCCTTCGTGAAAGCCGTGCTGCCTTTCGTTTATGACATTGCCGCGCAACGTGCCGGGGACCATTCCGCTCAGATCCGGCTTAAGCTCCGCAATCTTCATGTCGAACTGCCCAAACGTATAGTATACCCTGCCGTCATCATCCATGAACACCGAAGGATCGATCTGCCTGGCCCATGGATAGGAGTACAGCGACCTGTACGGTCCTTCCGGCTTGTCGGCAACGGCGACGCCTTCCGTGCACTGCCGGTCAGGGGTGCAGTAAAAGAGCGCCCACACCCCGTTTATGAAGATTCCGTCAGGAGCATAGAGCGGCGCGTCGGTTCCAGGCACGCCATCGGATTCGCCGCAGGAGGCCAGCACTCCCTTGCGAACCGTCCAGGCGGAAAAATCGCGCGTTTCGTAGATGTCATTGAACTGCGAACAGTATTTTGAGCCGTTGCCCTCGTCGCGAGATCCAAAAAGACGCAGCACCCCGTCGGGTCCTACACGAGGAGCCGGGTCGGAAAGAAACTCCCCTTCGGGCGAAATGGGATTCGCCATCCGCAGAATCTGCGGATCATCCGCCTTCGCAGCCGCAAAGATGCACGGCGAGATGGCCGCCGCCACGCCCAGCAGTAAACATTTCTTCATAGAATCAAATCCTCTGACAGATTGCTATCTGACAACAATCGAAAAGAAGAAACGAGAATGAAGATTGAAGGTCGTTTTCATTCGTTTCTCCTTTTCGTTGTTAAACCGTTTCTGGTTAACTCTTAATTCCCACTTGCTTTTGCATTTGGCACAGGTTTGCGCACGAACACGTGGAGCCATCCGTTCGCCGGAATCTCCACCTCGACATACGCCCTGCACCCCGCATCAAGCTTCACCAAGCTGAATGCGGCTCCGTCGCCGACCGCGATTTCCGCGGCGCCGGAAAGACCTGTGTAGTACAGCGGCAACGAGACATTGCGCTTCACGACATTCGCGAGCGGATTGAACAGGGACGCTATCGCGCGCACTCCGCCGCCCGGATCGGGATCGACCATCATCCATCCGTCCCAGTCGCGGCCGTCAGCACGCCTGAGGTGTATCATGTCGCCGTCGAGGATGCGCCTGTTTTCCTTATAGAAAGTCACCCACTTCTTCACCATTCCGAGCGTTTCCGGCGAATCGTACAGCCTCGGCCCGCGCCAGCAGGCCTGTGCGCCCGCTCCGAGCAGATTGGCGAAGCGCAGTTCGTAATGGGCCAGATTTTTAGAAAGCGGCTCCACCGTCGCCGCCGACCCGCCGCCGTGGTATTGCGCGAGCGGCACGAACATCCAGTGCATGGACGTGTTCCACGTCCAGCTGTTGTCGTAAACGTTCTGCCTCTCTATGATCGTCTGGTAATCACGCGGAAGCGACCAGTTCGTCTCGCGGTATCCGCCGGCGGTCTTGTTGCCACCCTCGAGGAAGTAGCCGTCGGGCTGGTTCACGTAGATGCCATTCGCACGGCAGAAGCGGTAGAGGTCCGACTGCGCCCGCCACTGGTTCCATACAGAATCCTCCTTGCCGTCGTGGTAGGGGTGGTTTGTGGCCGTGCAGTAGTCGCCGGGGTATGGGCCATCATTCTCGAACACGCCGAAACCCGCCTCTTTCATGAACGAGGCAAGCGTATCGAGATACTCGCGTCCCCAGCGCGAACAGAGGCACGGCCCCACGCGGAAACGTGGATTGGGGTTCCGCACGTTGTCCGACCTGACGCCCGCGCCTCGCGAGGAAGTGAGCGAATATCCGCCGAGCGCGATGCCCTGCGACCTGGCTTCGTCCGCCAACGCCTTGTACTTCTCGCGGTACTTCGGGTCTTTCGATTCAAGGTTGAAGCCGGAGCCAAAGCTCATGATGACAAGCTCGAAACCCGTATCGACGCATTGTTTTATCGCGGCGCGGACGTTCTCCGGACTCGCCGACGCCTTGCAGTGGAACATCAGCGGGTTTTCGCTCGTCCATGGCGCGATGACGCGGTACATCCGCCTTATGGAAAGCCCCCTGCGCTCGTGTTCGGTGGAGTCGAAGAGCAGTTCCCACACGCGGAACGTCTCGAACGTCTCGCCGGGCGCGAGTGTCTTCGCAGGCCCCATATCCGGATAGCACCGCAGGACGTTTATCCCGTCGTAGAGCCACGCCTCCTGGGTCTTGTAGCCGGGATCGGTCTCATAGTGGATGCTCTGCTGTTTTTCTCCCCGCCAGCCGTAATTGCCGGTCGCACCGTAGTTGCTCTCCACATGGAGGTTGAACGGCACGGGCAGCCACTCGCGGTCGAACTGGCCGGAAGGCTCGGCAAGACGCAGTTCCTCTACGGTGAAGGTGTCGAGCTTCACCGCACGGCCCGTGCAGTTGGAGATCGTCATCCATTTCGACACGACCGGTATCCCATCGTATATCTCGTAGTGCACGGTCACGGACGGAAGCGAAGAGCCGTCCGCCACGGCGGGCGCCTTGTAGCGCATCGCAAGGTGGCGGCCCTTCGCGGGCCACGACGTCTTACGCGCCGTCCATTCCGGGCGCGGCTTCCACGGGAAACGCTCCTTGACGGCATCCGTTTCGCATCCGGCAAAGGAGTAGGCCGTGTCGTCGGGTTTCATCCCGGCGATCCACTCCTCGCGGATATAGTTTAGGATAGGCTGGCCGGAAAGTCCGCCTATGCTGTATTTCTTCCCGTCGAATCCGACGATTCCCTCGGGCGAAACGCCGCGCACGAACTCCTCGTTCGTGGAGAGGCGTTTGAACGAAACTGTCGCCGCACCCGGCTTCAGCGTCACCACGCGGCGGACAAGGCCGTTGTCCAGCACACAGGCGTCCGCCGTCGTTTCAATCCGCGCCGAATACGGCGATGGATCGAGAAGCCAGTCCTCTTTGCCCTCGGCGAGTCCGCCTGCCGTGAGGCCGTGTCCGTAAAGATTGACTGTCACGGATATCGCGGCCATTGCCGCAAGAATTGTCGTCGTCTTGTCTTTCATGGTTTCAGCTTTATTTTGTCTTGAAGAACATGGGTTTCCGCCGCGCCGTTGGCTACTTGACGATGATTGTAAGCCCTTGATGGTAAGATACCTTGAGTCCTGTCGAATCAGGCGTGATGCGATAGCCCTTCTCGTAAGACACAGCGTCGAGCGTGAACGTGGCCGACGGCTGCGAATCCCACGTCACGATGTAGGGATTCGCGCTCTTCGTAATCGTCTGCAGGTCCGTCCGGCCCGAGAGGTCGACGGTGATCGCCGCGCCGGACGCGAACGAGACAAGACCGGCGTTGTTGTTGTCCCTGCCCGCGTAAGTGCCATCTCCGTCCGCCGACCACACGCCATCGCAGTCTGACAGATCAAGCGTCGAACCGTCTTCCATCACAATTGGTGGACGAAGCGTCGCTGCCAAATAACGACCATACACATTGACATTTGCGGAAGCATTCGCCCTGTTCCATTTGCAGGTCGGGCTCTTATAGGCGAAATTGCCAACAGAAAGACCGTCCGAGCCTAAGTATGCCCAACCGGTTCCCGAATATTCAACTGTTGCTGTCCTGAAGTCAATGTCAGGACGATGGCAGCCAAATCCACCGGAAATAAAGGCTATCGTGCCGTCGTCAAGGGTCTTCACGTAGCCAGCGTTTGCATTGTAGTTTAGATGCGTCACGCTCAAGGTATGTCCATTGAGCGTGATGGTGCTATGGGCAGAGGAAATTCCTCCGAAAAACGCTACACCATCGGCGCTGAAGGTAGCGTCGCCGAATAACTCAATTGCACCGAAATGCCTTGTCCAACGCGCATTGACATTGCCTGTCTGTATTGCACTTCCGCCGTAAAGCGCAAAGTTGTAGCAACAGGTGGTGTCGTTCTTGTTCGCGTTGAAGTTGAAAACGGCGTTGTCCTTGAGCGTAACCGTCTGCGTGGCGTTGCCGTCGCCGAACGGATGCGTGACAGTGCCGACCTTGAGCGTCGTGTTGTTTAAAGCCTCCGTGCCGCCGGTGTAGGACTGTCCCGCCTTGGACGCGATGAACGTGCCGCCGCCATCGACGACAAGCCTGAGGTTGCCCGTCAGCGTAACTGTCGAGTTCGCGACGCTGCCGCCCGCCGTTGCGACATGCAGTTCGCCGGGTTCGCCGTTGGACGTGTCCTTGATTGTGCCCGCACCGTTGAATGCGCTGATTGTCACGGACTTGCCCTTGAGGTCGATTACGCCGTCCTCCGTCAGGGCGTCAAAACACGTTGTCATGTCGAGGAACGCAACGCCTGCGGGAATCTCAATAGTGCCGCAGACGTCAAACCGAGCCGGCGAGACGCCCGCAGCCTTAACGGCAACGTATTCGTCATACGAATAAATACGCACTTCCATGTCCGACTGCACGCCGTCTGACCACTGCGACGTCATGTCGGTTCCGTCCGCCTTGAAGTACTTCCAACCCGTGCCGACGACGTACCGCGCGTACGAGGGCGTCGCCGTACTCTTCACAAAAAGGCCGTTGTCGCGGAACACGACGTCAATCTCCTGCTCCGTCGGCGTCTGCGCCGCACCAGTTGCGGCGAGCGTGAACGACACCGTCGAGAGATCGGGGGCATACGACGAGGGGAAGGACACGAGCTGGCTGCCCTCCGTAACGGACCGCGTCCCGATGTCAACTGTGTAAGACGCACCGGACGAGAGGAAGTTCA
>JAZOTG010000144.1:0-2346 GCA_045657505.1 Kiritimatiellia bacterium
GCTTGTCGACGAACTTGTCACGCTGCGCGCTCCGACTCCGGTTGCGCTGAAGGCGGGGTGGAATCACATCCGCATCGTCCTGCCTCCGCGTAAGTTGCGCCGCGGAGCGACGTTCTGCTTTATCGACGGCACAAGCGAACATCCGCACGAAGTCGAAGGACTTGAGTACAGCTCAGAGCCGCGATGAATCGTCGACAGAAGGGAGTAAAGGATATGAAATACACATTGAACAGGTTGGTTGTGACGCTCGGTCTCGCATTTTCATTTTCAACATCTTTCGCGGCGCTGGAGTTCAAGATTCCCGCTCCGGACGGCGTAGGCGACGTGGTGGCGCTTACGAACGCTTTTGCCACATTGAACAGGTCCAGTGAGGCTCAAGCTGCAGGCGCGAAAATTCTGCTGTCACCAGGCGTTTATGACTTGACCGGGATATGGAATACACAGTATTCAAGTGGAGCTGCGCACCTATATCTTAATACGAAATGTAAGAATGCGCTGATTGCCGGAACAGGAGACGATCCTGGTGATGTGATTCTTAAAGGCAGTGGACAGGTCGACAAAAAGATCGTTCTTTATATTTGGAATACAAGTGCAACACAACCGACGGTTGTTTCCAATCTTACGATTACAGGAGGATACCGTAATGGAGATGTAGGAGGTGTTTACGGAAGTACTTATGGCGGCTTGGTGCTAAAGTACGTTAATATTACAAATAACTTTGCTACAGGTCTGGGGGCAGGAGTACTGCGTGCCAAAATGTACAATTGTCTTATTGCGGATAATCGTTCTACAGGGAAGAACGGTTGCGGATTCTGGTCCGATACTGCCAATACAGGGGCGCAGGACTGTATCTTTTCAAACAATACTTCAACTGCAGCAGATAAATTTGGCGGTGGTTTTTATTCGGAAAAGGAAGGCGGCTTTTTAATCAGATGTAAATTTTACAACAACAAGGCCGCTTACGGGGCAGGGGCGTATTTAAGCAACGGAAAAATCGATGATTGTGAATTTTATGGAAATGAAGCGAGCATTTCAGGGGGAGGGGTATATGTGTCTAACGGATCGATTGTCAATTGCAAGATTTTTCAAGGTAATAAGGCTTTGAACGGCTCAGGGGCGGGCGTAGTCGGCAATTCAATTGTTTCAAATTGTTTATTCAAGGAGAACGGTCCGGCAATAGGGGCAAATTCGACTAAGCTTGGCGGAGGTGTTTATCTGTCGAACAGTGAATGCATAGATTGTGACTTTATCGGAAATTATGCCGATGGAGGAGGCGCGATTTATGTTTCTACGCAAGGCAGCGTGGTTCGGAATTGTCTGTTTGAAAAAAACCGTCAGAGCGGATGGGCCGGTGGCGCCGCGATTCTTGTGAATGCGTCATCTCCGCTTGCATTGGTATCAAATTGCGTTTTTAACGCTAATGTAACTGCGCACAGCTCGCAAAGAATCGTCGCCAATGCCGAATTGGTAGATTGTGTGATAACCAATAATCACAATATCAATGGTTATCTTCTTGCAGGATGCAATATGAATAGATGTTATGTTGCAGATAATGATTCGTGGGGAGATGGGCAGAATCTTGATATCGGGACCGCATACGAAGAGACTCGGGTTTTTCGCACCAATATCAATTGCGTCATTGCTTTTAATGTAACTTCGAACGGAACAAATGCCATTACGTATGACAAGACGGTTTTAAATTGCACATATTATTCAAATGCGGTGAATTCCGGCGCCAGAATAGTCCGTTCTTCGGCGGCATATAATTCGCTTCTTGTAGATAATAAAATCGGAAACAGCAAGCTTGATGTTGCCGGTACGCAATATCTTACGAACTGCGTGTTTTCCGCTTCAAGTATCGCCGTTGACGCCTCGGGGCTTTCCAACTGCAAACTTTTGCCTAATTTTAAATTCCATCCGACGGCGGACGGTGGAGCGTACGATATAAAAGGCGTTTCTTCGGTGTTCAACGCGGGACTTCATGAGGATTGGATGAGGCCGCTCCTGGGGGCGAGAGATTTTGCCGGACGTGAGCGCGTGAAATTTGACGCGGTCGATATCGGTGCGCTTGAGTGTCAGGTGTTCCCGTACACTGCGATTATTCTCCGATAAAAGAGGTAGGACTTATGACGGTTTCCTTCGCCGTTCTCCTTTCGTCCATAGTGGCGGGTTCACTTGCCGAGGACGGCAAATCGTGGATCGCGAAAGCCGTTGCGCATGAAAAGGGTGCGCTGTATGCCTTGTCGTATCGCGCCATGCCCGGCGGCGAGGGCGTGCTTACGGGCGGGCCTCGCGGCTTTAACATGGATTTTACCGTAAAGCCGGGGTCGGTCGGAGAAAGGCGAA
>JAZOTG010000145.1:0-10908 GCA_045657505.1 Kiritimatiellia bacterium
AGGCAGCCACCATGCATCCGTGGTAGCCATTGACAAGCACTTCGCAGTTTTCCTTTGAGGAACGGCTGGCATCCCGAACGCGGGTGACATACTGCATTTTGTACGAAAACTCCTTGCGGATTTCAGTCGGATCGACAAGCAGGAGCGTGTCGGAGGTGACGGAGCGTGCGCCATTGATGAAACTTTCTTTTCAAATTGCGCAGAAAATTCATGGTGCAACTAGTGAAAGAAGCCGAAGAGCTCATGACTTGATTGATCTTCAGTTGATTATTAATGAAAGCCATATCAATATTATCAAGATGACTGGTGGATATATGGTATAATATGCCGATGTCATTAAACATATAAACCTAATAAGGGACAATCAAATATGGGCGGCTTTTGCGGCGTAATATCCAAAGACGACTGCGTTTTAGACCTCTTTTACGGGACGGATTATCATTCCCATCTCGGCACGCATCGCGGAGGTATGGCTTTTTTAGGTGAGTCTGGTTTTCAGCGTTCGATCCACAATATTCAAAATTCGCCTTTTAGAAGTAAATTCGAGAATGATATTTCGACATTTTCCGGCAACGTAGGCATTGGCGTCATATCCGATACGGATCCCCAGCCGCTCATTATGCATTCAAAGCTCGGGGCGTTTGCAATCGTCACGGTCGGTTTCATCAATAATATCGAGCAGCTCAAGGATGAGCTTTTCAAAGAAAACTGCATGCAGTTGCAATATTCCACGACGAGCCGGATGGTAGGCCCCACCGAAGTCGTCTCAGCGCTTATTGCGACGCAGTCTTCCATTATCGAGGGCGTCAAATATGTTCAGAAGAAGATTGAGGGCAGTTGCTCGATGCTTATTCTTGACGACAAGGGGCGTCTTTATGCAGCACGCGACCGCTGGGGGCGCACGCCGGTTATTCTGGGTAAAAAAGATGGCGCAATGATTGCTCTCATGGAAAGCTGCGCATTGGACAATCTCGGTTACGAGTATGTGCGCGATATCGGACCGGGCGAATTGGTAGAGCTTACGCCAGAGGTCGACATCACGCTTGTCGAGCCCGGCAGGCGCATGGCGATATGCTCGTTCCTTTGGGTTTATTATGGCTATCCGGCCTCTTCGTACGAGGGGCGCAATATCGAAATGATGCGTTACCGCTGCGGCAGTGCTCTTGCCAAGCGCACTCCTACCGTGGCCGACGCGGCTTGCGGCATACCGGACTCGGGCATTTCGCATGCTCTCGGCTACGCCCATGAAGCCGGCATCAAGTACGCAAGGCCGCTTGTCAAATATACTCCTACCTGGGCGCGTTCGTTCATGCCGCAGGATCAGCGCCAGCGCGAGCACGTTGCGTTGATGAAACTCATTTCCATTCCCGGTCTCATCAAGAACCGCAAGCTCGTTTTCTGCGACGATTCAATTGTGCGCGGCACGCAGCTTGGCAAGCAGGCGGACAAACTTTATTCCGAGGGGTGCCTCGAAACGCATATGCGCATTGCCTGCCCGCCGCTGCTGTTCCCGTGCCGCTTTCTTAATTTCTCGCGTTCCAAAAGCGAGTACGATCTTATTACGCGCCGTTATATCCGCGGGCACGAGGGTGACAACGCCGACGTGTCCAAATATATCGACCCCGACAGCGAGAGATATGCCAAGATGGTGGAGTTTATCCGAGAGAAACTCAACCTTACGTCTCTTGCATTCCAGCGCATTGACGATCTTGTAAAGGCAATCGGTCTGCCTGCCGAGAGCTTGTGCACATATTGCTGGACGGGCAAAGACGTTTCAATAGACGGCGAAGGGTACAAGTCTCCGTGTGCGTCGTGCCCGTGTTCTTGCGCGAAGTGATTTTCAGACATGCTGCCCCGTTTGGAACGCGATATGGACAAATCGACGATCAAAAGCAGGATTGATTTCCTTGTTCGCGAAATAAATCACAATGATCATCTTTATTATGTGCAGGCCCGCCCGGTAATCGCCGATGCCGATTATGACATTATGTACGAGGAATTGCTCGCGCTCGAACGGGAGCATCCCGATCTGGTCAATCCCGATTCGCCGACTCGACGGGTGAGCGGCGAACCGCTCGAGGGTTTTGTGCAGGTCCGTCACGACCCGCCGATGAAATCGCTCGACAAGTGTTATACCGAAGGCGAGCTCATCCAGTTTGATTCGTTTCTGAAGCGCGAACTTTCTTCATCTGACTGGAATTACATCGTCGAGCCAAAGGTCGACGGAGTTTCGATATCATTGTATTACGAAGACAGGCGCTTTGTCCGCGCTGCCACCCGCGGCAACGGAGAAGTCGGTGATGATGTCACCGGGAACATATCCACCATACGCACCATACCGAAAGTTCTGCCCGCATCAGCTCCCGCTTCTGTCGAAGTGCGCGGTGAAGTATACATGACACGAGGCGGCTTTTTGCGGCTCAACGAGCAGTTAAGCCAGGCCGGGCGCGAAACGTTTATGAATCCGCGCAACGCGTGCGCAGGCTCGCTGAAACTGCTCGATCCAAAGCTTGTCGCGAAGCGTCCTCTTGATGTTGTCATATACAATTCCGGCGGAGTCGGGTGCGACGGTTTTGCCACGCATAAGGAAATGATAGACGCGTTTGCGGCATGGGGCTTTCCCGTTTCTCCTTTCCACCGAGTCACATCCGGCATTAAAAGTGCTGTTGCGGCAATCGGTGAGCTTGAAGGTATGCGTCACTCGTTCGACTTTGAGATAGATGGCGCAGTAATTAAAATAAACGAGCGCAGCCTCTATGGCGGCCTCGGCGCAACAGCCCATTCGCCCCGCTGGGCGCGTGCGTTCAAGTATGCTCCTGAGCGTGTTGAAACGGTTTTGAACGATATCACCGTGCAGGTGGGCCGTACGGGGGTTCTTACTCCGGTTGCCGAACTTGAGAGCGTTGAACTTTCCGGCAGTGTGATTTCTCGGGCTACCTTGCACAATGCCGATCAGATTGAGGCAATGGACATCCGCATCGGCGATCATGTGTGGCTTGTGAAGGCCGGCGATGTTATTCCCGCGATTGAAGGCGTTGTGAAAGAAAAGCGTCCGTCAAATTCAAGCCGCTTCACTTTCCCGGAACTTTGTCCTGTATGTTCGTCAAAAGTTGTGCGTTTTGAAGGTGAAGTGGCGGTTCGCTGCGTTAATCCCGCCTGTTCTGCGCAGCTGCAACGCAGATTGGAGCATTTTGCGTCACGGAATGCGCTCGACATTAAGGCTCTCGGCGGTCGCATCAGCGAAATTCTTGTCGATAAAGGCATTGTCAGTGATGTGCTCGACATTTTCACGCTTGATTTTGAAGCTCTTAAGTCTCTTGATGTCGGTGAAAACGGTCAAAGCCGCAAATTCGGGCGTAACGCCTTGAATATGAAAAACGCGATTGAAGCGGCCCGCTGCCTGCCGCTTGAGCGTTGGCTGTACGCTACAGGCATTGCAAATGTAGGCGTAACCGTTGCAAGAGATATTGCGGCAGAGCATTCTTCCATGAGCGAACTTTCAGGAAGTGAAGTTTTGAGAAATGTTCTCGAAAACGACGCCAAAAAAGGCAGAGATCGAAAAATCCTTAAAATCAAGGTTGAGGCGGCCAAAGCGGTTCTTGCGTTTTTTGAGAGCCCGTACGGCTCGTTATATTTGCAGCGCCTGCTTTCGCTCGGCATCAATCCCGCGTCAGTCAAAAAAGGCGGTGTTTCGTGCGACGGTCCGCTTTCAGGGCTCGGATGCGTTTTAACTGGCACATTGTCGCGTCCGCGCTCGGAATACGCAAAGATGATCGAATCTGCCGGAGGCGTTGTTCAAAGCGCAGTCACGTCTAAAACCCGTTATCTGATTGCCGGGGCAAATGTCGGCGCTTCAAAGACTGCTAAAGCCGCCGCTCTCGGTACAGAGGTGATTGACGAGAAAAGGCTTCTTGAGATTTTGCGTGTATCCGACGACAAGAACACTGTAGCGGTAAAGCAGGGAATGCTTTTCTGATTTTCAAGGAGATTTGCAATGAGTACATATAGAGTATTGCTTTCGGTTTTTTTCGCTGTCGCTTGGTGTTCCGTATTTTCGTCGGTTCCTCTTGAGGAGCAGGCCGCAAGGTCGGGCAAAGGCGTGCTGCTGCTGCAGACGGGCAGCGATTGGTGCGTCAGCGGCGAAGCGGTCCGCAAGGTTTTTACAAGCCAGGCTTTCAAGCGTCTTGTAGGCAAGGATTTTATACTTGCCGTCTATGACGAGATGGACAATCCCACGGCAAAGGTTGCAGCCGCCAATAAGGAAGTCGCTTCCGTACGCGTGCCTACGCGCAGGTTTCCCGCAATTACGTGTATATCTTCCGGCACAGTGAGGTTTTATGCGCAGATTGAGAATGTGCCGATGAGTGTGACGCCTGAAAAACTTGCCTCGGCAATTAAAAAGGTGACGCTCGCCAAGGACAAGGCGGAGGAGTTGTTTAAAAAAGCCGCCTCGATCGAGACCTCCAAGCCGGATGAAGCTGCAATGCTGTACGGCAAAGGCTTTATGCTTCTTTATAGGCAGGCCGGAGCGTTTTATTCAGACAGAATCAGGAACGGGTATCTGTCTTATGACAAACAGTGGGCTGCGCTTCAACGGCTTGATGCGGGCGATAAATACGGTTGGATTCGCCGCTTTACAATGGGTAGCGGCGTTGAAATTGTCGAAAGAGCCAACAAATACCGTCAAGACGGTGATTTTTCCGGCGGCGCTCAATATATCGCTTCGCTTAAATCATTGCCGCAGGAATTTCTCGAGACAAATCAAAAACAGTGCTTTTTAATGGCCGAATATGCTTTGTGGCGCACCGACAAAGACAAAAAGGAATCAAATGTCAAGCTTCTGGAGGAAGCGTTTTCGTTGGGGCGCGATACATTCTGGGGGCAGTGCGCAATGGGTTATCTCATACTGTCGGGCAAAAATATCGAGCGCAAGAAGCCGTATCGCGCACCGCTTAAAAACCGCCCGAAGGGTGCCAAAGAGTCTGTGCCCGATTTTCCGTTCGAAAAAATAAAACGTTCTCTTGCGTCGATAACGCCGTCGACCGAACTTACCGAAGAACAAAAACTCAATATTGCGCGTTATGCCGTACTGCGCAGGATGGAAGAGCGCGGATGGAGCGCGCTTGCCGACCGAAAGGGCGCTAAAAAATTCCTGTCGGAATTTATGAATAACCGTACATGGCTCGAGGATTTCGCGTGGAGCGGCCCGTGCGACGGGTATAATGCCGTGCTTGCGCTTGAGACGCTGTATTTTCAGGACGGCGGGCGTTGGGTGACTTCGGAGGACGATGCGGGGCGCCGTTTTGCCACAGCACTTGCGCTTGAATACTCTACGCGCAACGAGGAATATCTCGCGGATTTTCTTGACGCGTACCGCACGACATATGACGAAGGGCGGCTTCACAAATATGCGCTTACCCAGCCTGTATGGCAGTGGCGCTTTGCCATCCATCAGGGCCAGCCCGCGGCGAGCTGCGATTACGCTCCGGCGCAGATGAGATTCCTTTCGCGTTATGTTAACATGCCAGAGCGCGAATACGGCGGAGCGTGCTGGCTCGTGCCATATCGCCTTTTCAACTGCTTTGGCGAATCTGTACACGGTCCCGGGTATTACGCGCCGTGGGCGGCTGCCGGCGAATGGGAAAAACGCAGGTATTCGCCGATTGTAGGCGGTGTCTGCGGAGAGCTTTCCAAGTTTGGTTCAGCGTGCGCCAATTCACACGGGCTGCCCAGCAGTACGGCCGGCCAGCCGGCGCATTGCGCGTACACGAGGCGCAGGATCAACGGCGTTTGGGAGATAGACTACGCGGTAACCTATCCGACTCACATACAGCTGCCGTTTTGGAAAAACAACATCTGGCCGTATGTGACGGCTATGGAAGGCACGTTCGAGGGCGACAGAGAATTGCGCCATGAAGCCGACCGCTATATTGAACTTGCGCATTACTCTGCATCGCGCGGTGCCAAACCGAAGGTTGTCGAGACGTTTTACCGTTTGGCGTGCAAGTCATGGCCGTCGCACTACAACGCATGGAACGAGTACGGGCAGTGGGTGAACAATTCGGGAGCGTCGCTCGATACCATGCGCATCTGGGCGCGAGGGTGCGCGCGCGGCATGAAAACAGGCCGTCAGCCCGTGTGGGATCTTTGCACTCCGTATTTTTCAAGGGTTGCAAAGGAAAAAGGTCCCGAGGCCCTGGCCGACGCATTAGTCAGTTTTGCTCCGTATTTCAGGCAGAGCGATGTGAAAATCCAGGAGGAAGCCGATTTCAGGTCGCAGCTAAAATCATGGACGGAGCCGCTTGGCGCAAATCAGAAACTGAAGCTTTCGGTCTTGAAGGCGATGCTCTCGGCGCAATATGGAACGCGCGATTATTTTTCGCAGACCTTGGGCTGGGGCGGCGAGTTCATGATGTCGGGGAATGCTGAGTCGGCATTGTTCATAAAGACGATCGGCGAAGTGGTCGCCGGCAATACGAAGAAGGGCGAAAAGCCTTCGCTTGATTTCAATCCGCTGATTCTTGAAGCTTCTAAGTCGGGTAATCTCGCCGCGTTTCGCCAGCTCGCCGAACTGCAGAATAAAATCGACCCGTTCAAAGGCGGCGGCACGCCGTATCCGCTTATCGATTTCGGCGGCTCGCTGCTGTCGAGAGAGGGCCTTTTGAAGACGTCCTCGACATGCGGCTGGGACAGGCCAGCAGGGTATGCCCGCACGATTGACGAGTCGCCTTGCACCGGCAACGGTTTTCATACTGATAAGGAAGACAGCCCGTGGGCTGAAGTGGTGCTCGCAGGTCCGGCGGAGATATGCGGCATTGTTGTCGAAAACAAGTGCGGCGCACAGAATCAGGGCAGGCAGGCGCCGCTTGAGGTGCTTGTTTCGGAGGATGGCCAATCGTGGCAGAAAATATATGCCGACGGTCAGGTGAAGAGTACATATCGCGTTGACCTCGGCGGCAAGTCGATACGGGCCAAATATGTGCGTGTGCAGCGCACGGCCAAGGCAAAACAAGATGTATATCATTTAAGTAAGATACTTGTTTACGGCAAAAAACTGTACTGATGTCGATGCACCGAAATCGAGAAAGGCTTTTATGAAAAAAACGACCATTTTTATCGCTTCATTATCGGTGTTTGCCGCGTTTGCCGCATCATTTGAAAATCCGGGCCGGGAATATGCGCCCCATACGTGGTTTCACATGATTGGCGGAAATGTTTCAAAGGCCGGGCTTGCTGCCGACCTTCAGGCGATTTCATCTGCCGGCATCGGCGGAATTCAGTTTTTCCACGGCAGCGGCCAGCCGTGGCCGCGCACCGAGGAGCAGATTCAGTGCCTTAGCGAAAAGTGGGACAATCTTGTCCGGTATACCGCCGATGAATGCGTCAAGCTCGGGCTTGTTTTCGAAATGCAGAACTGTCCGGGTTGGTCGATGTGCGGGGGACCGTGGATTACGCATGACAATGCCATGAGGCGCCTTGTTTGTTTTGAGCCCGGCAAAAAACCGGATTTCAATGCAAATGACGATTATCGTGAACTCTTTACAGTCGAGTTTCCGGCCCCCGACGGGTTCGGCGAAGATAATCATACGCCTAAATCAGTGACAGGGACTGCCGATTGCCAGGTGTACGATTTCGGCAAGCCGGTAACCGTCCGCTCAATGACGGTTCCCAACAGGAATGCCTACGGGCTTCATAACTGGGCGTACGTAGATTGTGCGGTATTCACGCTTAATGCTAAAACGGAAAAAGGCTGGAAAGAAATCTTCACCCGCGATCTGCCGCGCTGCGGATGGCAGGACGATCAGAGCATTACATTTGCCGTTCCGGAGACTGCGGCATCGCAATTTCAGCTTGTAATCAAGCATAGGCACCCCATACGCAATGTGCGCGCGAAATTTTCTCCCGTGGCCGTGATTGACAATTGGCAGGCGCGTGCCGGCTGGTGTTTTCGCGATTTTAACTCAAAAGGCACATTGCCTGTTGCGGGAGCCTCAAAAAACGGCAGAAAGGTTAAGCTTGTCTTTGGTCATGTGAATATGAAGCGCCGCAATGGTCCGGCGCCCAAAGAGGCCACGGGCTGGGAATGCGACAAGCTCGACCCGATTGGCGCCAATGCGACATTTGACGCTTATATCGGGCGCATAGCCAAGGGGCCGCTTGCAGAAGGGCAGCTAAAAGGAATGCTCATCGACAGCTGGGAGTGCGGCTGCCAAAACTGGACATGGAAAATGGAAGAATATTTCAAGGCGATAAACGGTTATGAACTGCGCCCCTATCTGCCGGTCGTTTTTGGTTATCCGGTGTTTGATGCCGGGGTGAACGAGCGTTTTCTGCGTGATTGGAGGCGTACGCTTTCGCGGCTTGTCGAAGATAATTTCTACGGCACGCTGGCGAAACGCGCAAAAGAGACGGGGCTCAAACTTCATTTTGAGACGGCTTTCAGCGATGTGGTGCCGGGCGATCCGCTGCGTTATTGGAAATATGCCGATGTTCCGATGTGTGAATACTGGCAGCCTCACAACAACAAATACGGTTATGTTGGAAGCGATGATTTCAAGCCTGTGCGTCCATGCGTTTCGGCTGCGCATATTTACGGCAAAAAACGCGTTGCGGCTGAAGCGTTAACGAGTTTTGAGTTAACCTGGGACGAGAATTTCCAGCTTTTCAAGGATGTCGCCGACCATCATATTTTTAGAGGCGTCACACATCATGTTTTTCACACGTATACGCACAATCCCCAGACGGGCGAAAACTTTCTGCCGCCCGGCACGTCATTCGGCCGCGGCATCGGCACGCCGTTTTTGCGCGGTCAGACATGGTGGAGGTTTATGCCGCAGTTTACAGCATATCTTGCCCGCTGCACGTATATGCTTGAGCGCGGCAAACCCGTTGTGGACGTTTTGTGGATGTTAGGCGATGATATGCAGTACCGTCCTGCCGAAAACGTTGAATTTCCTGCAGGGTACAAGTATGATTATTGTAACGCCGACGCTTTGACAACAAGAGCCGATGTGCAAAACGGGCGCATTGTTTTTCCCGACGGAATGAGCTACACTGCACTTTGGATTCCCGAAGATACGCTGCTGCTTCCTGAAACATCTGCGAAAGTTCAAGAGCTCAAGCGCAAAGGTGCAAAGGTAATTACAGGTGAGCTTAAGATTGATTGGCCTTCTCAGCTCGAAAAGCTTGATTTCAAGCCCGTCGACTGGTATCAGCGCCGTGACGGCAATGAGGATATTTTCTTTGTCCGTTATCCCCATGGCGACACGGCGTTTATTACAATCGCCAATGGAAAGAAGACAATCCTTGATCCTGTAACCGGCGGCGAGCGTTCGGCCTGGCGCAATGAACTTGCGTCAATGAAGAAATCCGCGTTGAAACTCGCGCCGGTGGAGGAGTATCCCGTTTGGGCGACGGAACGCGTGTATATGGGGCGTGTTGAGCGAGCAGCCGGCGCATCTTCGTCGGCTCCGGTTGTGCTTTCGCTCGGGAGAGTTCGTGATTGGGCGGAGATCTATGTAAATAATGCAAAGATAAATATGCTTTGGTGCGCACCTTATGTTTGTGATATAGCGCCGTATCTCAAGGAAGGCGCAAACGATATTAAAGTCGTCGTTACATCCACTTGGTTTAACCGACTTGTCAAAGACGCGTCACTCCCCGAGAATGAACGTATGACATGGGTCATACACGGGCCTAAAAAAGATGCCCGCATGAGAGAATCCGGATTGCTCGGCCCGGTCGAATTGCTCACTAAATGATTTTGGGCATATTCTCCCGCCGTTATAAAGTTTTGTGAATATTGCATTTATGAGTAATGAAATGATATAATTATTCTATGAAAATTAAGAAGCCAATGACAGTTAATTCTCCGGCCGCTGGTAAAACTGGTGGTGCTACTATTGCAGACCGCTTTAAACTTGAAACGTTTGATAATAGAGCGTCAAAGGGAGGCCCTGCGAGTACTTCAGTCAAAATCGCATTTGCGGCAAGTTTCCTGGCCTTGTGTCTCCTTGCCGGAATCGTATGGCTGATGTATCAATATTACGAATTTCAAAAAGTAGCTCTTTTAGCCGACTGAGGATAATGCTGTGAAAGATGTGATGCTTTCCTCTCGTGCAAAGGCTGCTGTCAGGCTGGCCCTTGACGAGGATCTTGCAGATGCCGTCAATTCGCGTCCTAAAAAATGGTGCGATTCCACGAGCGAGGCACTGGTCGATAGTGATGCGATAGCCACCGGCGAAATTTATGCCAAGGGCACCGGGTGCACTGTTTCCGGCGCCACAGTCGCCAAGGCTGTTCTCAAGGCCGTCGACCCGAAGATAAAGGTCACAATTCTTAAGCCTGACGGCGAGCGTGTCAAAGCGGGCGAGAGTATTCTTGTTTTCCGTGGCAAGGCGCGCTCGATTCTCGCCGCTGAGCGTACGGCTCTTAATTTTATGCAGCGCATGTGCGCGACTGCAACGCTCACTTCAAAGTTTGTCGATGCGGTCAAACGTTACGGCACTCTTATTCTCGATACGCGCAAAACAACTCCCGGGTTGAGAGTGTTCGAAAAGTATGCCGTTCTATGCGGCGGGGGCACTAATCACCGCATGGGCATGTATGATCGCGTGCTCATGAAAGACAATCATCGCCGTCTCTGGAAAGGCGGCAATCCCGACGAGCTTGATCAGGCGGTTTTTGTTGCCCGCAAAAAATTTCCCAAGCTTGATGTTGAGGTCGAGGTTGAAAGCGTTCGCGAGTGCGCCAGTGCGCTCAAGGCAAAGCCCGAGTGGATTATGCTCGACAATATGTGCATTGCCGATATGAAAAAATGCGTTAAGATGTGCAAGGGCATTTCTAAAACCGAGGCCTCCGGCGGCATCACTCTTGAGCGGGCAAAAGAAATTGCCGCTACAGGGGTTA
>JAZOTG010000146.1:0-8692 GCA_045657505.1 Kiritimatiellia bacterium
CGATCCGACTTTCTGTTAAGCGGCAGTCCTCCGCCTACACCGCGCAATAATGTCATAGGCGCATGACAATGAGCGTTAACAATACCTGGCATTACAATTGCACCAGCTAAATCAATGCCTCTTGACGATAAGGCCCGTTCTTCGGGAGTAATTAAAATTTCAGCAATCTTACCGCCTTTAATTACTATATCGCCTTTACAGACCTTGCGCCCCGGCAAAAGCATTAAACCGTTATTAAGCACAAGATTGGACTCAGAGCGGCAACCCCCGTTGGAGGGGTGAAAGTTGTGGAGTGAAATCATTTCAGGACACTCCTCGTTTTAAAAGAAATCAGAAGTTTTAGACTTGAACAAGCACTCATCTTCATTGCCTGCAATTATATCACTTCTACCCGTAAAATAATAGCGCGACAAAACTTCTGGCATATAAAATCGTGGGGACACTCCCCATTCATAATATAACTATCCAACTCGTAAACTTCCCTACTGTAACACTTGACCACTATATTTCCATTCATCAGTTAGAAAGTTGGACAGTATTTCGAGTTTAACAGTTTTTCATTTGGGGAGAGCAAGAGGGACCGTTTTGTCGAGATTGTTAGTCACGCCGGCTTTTGAAAACATTTCGGCGGCAATAGAATATTTACGACGTCTTGCGTACTCTTGTCCAAGAGAAAGGTAATTCCCGCACTCTTTCCAATGGCGAATATAATTGAACTCCGGCGGAAGTTTTGCGCGCATGACTCCGCGAGTCGTAAAAAACAGCGATTCATCGTCTCTTAGCGATACGAGTTCATCGGCAAGCAATGAAACTTCCGGCATAATGGACAGACTTTGCGTCCCGTAGTTAGCGTTTGCAAAATAAGCCAGGCTCGCCGCAGACTTTCGTCTTCCCGCATAATCTACATTCGCCCTCTTCTCGTTTGCAAACATCCATCTCTCGCCGTCGTTCCTTGCGTCAGCCCAGTTTTTTACGCATTGCGGAAACGTCAGTTCGCCAGCCTCATTCACCGCAAACATTGAAACGCGGTTTTG
Source organism: Kiritimatiellia bacterium (assembly GCA_045657505.1). Taxonomy (GTDB): domain Bacteria; phylum Verrucomicrobiota; class Kiritimatiellia; order RFP12; family UBA1067; genus UBA1067. The sequence goes on from JAZOTG010000146.1 coordinate 1,035, forward strand.
AGTGGCGCTTTCAACGCGTTGCCGTTCGTACTCCGGCAGCGCTGTTACATCCGGAACGCTTGAAAGATTTGTAAGTTCCGCAAACCGCCACGACTCCATATTGGCACGCTGACCATCTGAAAGAGCATCCGCCATCTCATTCCAAAACCATCGCTTGCGTAGATTGGTCTGAGTATCGACATCCGGCAAAAGTTCTTCAAGCCACCTGAGCCGTATTACCCTGTCGCGCTCGCGCACCGAATGCGTCGACTTGCGGCCTCCGCGCACAAAAGCGCCGCAGGCGATCCGTCCCTCCTTCGGCAGTTCCTTCAACGCTTGAACAGTTGCAAGACGTACGGCAAATGCCGAATGCCATGCTCGAACCTGCACAAGAAAACCCTCAGCCTCGCTTATACGGTTTGTGGAAGCAAGACTCCTTGCCGCATCAAGCACACTCTGCGCGGCCAAACCGTCCCTTAATTCGACATCCGAGGCAAACAACAGATTGGTATACGCTGCAAAGGCTTCAGAATACCGGCCGGATCTGTACAAACTCAATGCATTGCCGTAACCACATGCGCAAAGAGAAATTACCGAAATGACTAAGATGAAAATGAGCCTTTTCATTCCCTTATGACTATATGTCTACCTTCAGGGCGGCATCAATCGCCTTGTCCATATCGTAATATTTGTATGCGCCAAGCCTGCCGCCTAAAATCAAATTCGGGAACTGCCGCGCCTTACGCGCGTACTGTGCCATAAGTTCACGCGAGGAGGGATTGTCAACCGGGTAATACGGCTCGTCTCCAGCCTTCCAGGCGGCGGAATATTCGCGCGTAACGATTGTTTTCTGCAGCGCCATTGTTTCCTTACGCTCGGGATGATAGTGCTTATATTCGTGAATTCGCGTATACGGAACTGACGACTCGGTGTAATTGACTACAGAGGTCCCCTGATAATCCGCAATGTCAAGTTTCTCCGTTTCAAAGCGCAACGTTCGCCACGGAAGGAAACCATAGCAGTAATCGAAGAGTTCGTCCGCCGGACCGGAGTAATACAACGGAATATTTGGAAGAGCGCCTCCTGCTGTATAGAATTTACCATCCTTAAGCCGGATCCGCGAATTGCATTCCACTGTAATATTTGGATGATCGAGAAGACGCGAGAACAATGAATTATATCCGTCCGCGGGTATGCCCTGGCAGTAGTCGTTAAAATAATTCACGTCGTATGTTGAACGAACCGGCACACGTTTTATTATCGACGGATCGACGTCTTCTGGAGCGCATCCCCACTGCTTAGAAGTGTAGCCTCTGAAAAACGCGTCAAACAGGGCAACTGCGTTTTTTTCGTCTGCCATGAACGACGAAACCTGCGAAGGCGTCAATTCCACATTGAAAAAACTATTTATAAGAGCAAGCCCTACAGGAAGAAAATACGACTTGCCTTTATAGCGGGCGACTACCTTGTGCTGGTAACCATTGAACGAAGCGAACCTGTTGACAAACTCCCATACCGACGGTATCGACGTATGGAAAATATGAGAGCCGTACGTATGTATTTCAATGCCAGTGTCGATGTCGTTTTCGCAACGGACATTCCCACCCACTGCGCCGCGCTTCTCAAGCACAAGCACCTTTCGCCCGGAATCGGCGAAGCGCCTGGCTATGGTACAGCCCCAAATGCCTGCTCCCGCAACTATTACATCTGCATTTACCATAACATTGCTCCCGTATTCTGTCGAAGAACCGTTTTCAGTAAGTATAACAAATATGGCCCTTTGAGGCAGCAAGCGCCTGACGCTCGAAAAACTCTTCGTCGGTGAGAGGCACGAGCCCTTTTTGCCGCAAATAGCGCAATGCCTTACGGTACGAAACACCGCTCTCGCCGGAAACACGCAGCGCCGCCGCATTTTGCCGCGTCAAATAATCGTTCTGCCAGCTCCCGTCGCTGTTTTGCGTTTGTATGATTTCGGAAACGATAGATTTGTGCGCGATGCACAGCAACCGCGCGTACGGATTTGACGGAACTTTTAAAGATACGGCGGGAGCGGCGCTATCACGCCGAGCATAACCCTCGCCGCCCATCATCACGAATACGGACACGGCAATCGCAAGCGCTGCAGCCATCATGGCGGCAAACCGTCCGGTTTGGAGAGACGCGAAGGCGCGACGCCTGCCGATACAGGCATCTGATGCCGAAGAGCGAAGTTTCGCGACAAGAATGCGATATTCGTCTCCAAGCTCATTTAATGTAGCATCAAGATCGGCGCTCATCCACAGCCTCCTTGAGTTTTTTCAACGCATTGAACATCCTTGACTTAACTGTGCCCACAGGGATTGACAGCCTCCGGGCAATCTCCGCATATGGAAGATCGTTAATCACGGCAAGTTCAACGACTTCTCGCAAACTCGGAGATAGCTTTGACAGCGCCCAGATGACATCATCGGCGGCAACTTCAACAGGCATCTGCACCATTGACGCATTGGCAGCGTAATAATCCTCGCGAATCCTGCGTCTGGTGAGTTTGCGGGCGGCATCTACAAAAACCTGACGGGCTATTATAAACAGGAATGTCGAAAGCTTGGCCGTAGCCTCATAGCGGTGCCTGTATTTCCACAATCTCAACAAAGTCTCTTGGACAAGGTCTTCTCCCTCGGAAAATGGAACTCCCTTTCTCAAAAAGAAGTTCAAAAGCTGCCTCTCAAACAATCTGGCAGAGTGAAGAAGCCGCTCACCTGTCATCCGCATCGCCCTTGAAAAGTTCGGAAGCGACAACCGCTATATTAGAATGCTCCTTGACCAAATCGATTTTAGACGCAAAAAAAACAATCAACGCAGAAAACAACAGCGCGATCAACACACCAAATATGGAATCGCTCGGCTGGCTGAGCAGTCCATTGACTACTTTTTTGATTATCATGCGCAAAACGCCGTATACGAGCAAAACCGACACCAGCTCGATTGCACTCCTAACCCATAACTCCTGCGAAAACGAGGCAGTGTACGGCCACAAACACATTGCCGCAGCCGCCGCGCCCGCAAGTGCCGAAACAAACGCAAAAAAGCCCGACGCGCCGCGGAAAAGCCCCATAACCACAAGAAGAATGGCTAACGCCATGAACCCGTAGTCTGCATGAGTAAATGAAACAGCGTTCATTTGTTCGATGAGAGTGACTTGCGATAGTCGCTGTAGACGCCCGCCGTCTTTTCGTCGCCCGTGCGCAAGAACATATTTATCAGGCCTTGAGCGGCTCTGTCGTTCGACGGATTGGAAGCCAACGCCCTTGAATACAATTCACATGCCGTCGCATATTTACCCAACCTGTTGGCCAACTCTGCAGATTCAAGCAGAACAGTTGTTGCCGTGGGCCTGATCTTACAAGCGAGCAGATACGAATCAAGCGCCGCCTCACGCATTTTTTTCACGTTGCCGTAATTGGCCTGTGAGCGTGCAAGACCAAGTCGGGCCTGATAATTAAACGGATCGCTCTTAAGCGCCTTTGAGTAGTTTGCTGCGGCGCTTTCGTATTTTTTCGACGAATAAGCGATGTCGGCCGTTTTTAAGTGTGCGGCACACTCGGCAGGATTGGAGCGCGATGAGGATGAAACTGCCGCGAGATTGCGCGCTATCTCCTCCTTTAATGCGGGAAGCACCTCGCGCTGTACCTTGCGCACGCGCGCATCGGCCGCCGATTCAAGATGAACATAATACTCAAACTGGTCGCGCGCGTGTTCAAGATAATTGAACGAATCACGATACAGCCTGCCGAGATGATAACGCGCTGAAGCATTTCGCCTGTCAAATGCGAGCGCACGCAGAAAATGAACACGCGACGCATGCCTGTGCCAATGCTCGGTTGAATTGAGCCCGATAAGCATGAACTCTATCACGCCTAGCCCGGCAAAGCCGGTGCTGCGCACCGCAGCATCGAGCGATGAATCATAAGCAAGGCGGGAATACCCCTCGCGCGCCGCCGCAAAATCCTTTTTGTAGAATGCCAGTTGGGCAGAAAGTTCAATAATGTCAACATCGCCTCCATTGCTGACAGCGGCCTTCTGCAGGGCGGACTGCGCAGAATCTATGCGCCCCAACGCAAACTCGCTTCGGGCGAACATTACAAGTGCGTCAACATTCGCAAGGCCGCCTTCTATCGCCTTTGCAAAATGCCCGGAGGCGGCCTTGTAATTGGCGGTGCTAAAGGCATTGCGGCCTAACTCCAATTCCTTTTCAGGCTTGGCAGCGCAACCCGCCAAAAGCAATGCAAGCGCGGCTGCAAAAACGATGTCACGCGCGTATCTTGGCGAGGAATTCGTCACGCTTGGCCTCCATTATTTCTTTGGTTCTGCCCTCAAGATTCAAACGGACAAGTGGTTCTGTATTGGACATCCTGACATTGGCCCACCAGCCTTCCGTCTGCCAGGCGTCAACAGAAACGCCATCAAGTTCAAACACATTAGCCTTGTCGGCGTATGATGATTTGATATTCTCAAGAATGATGGCGGGAGCGGTAGCTGTCTTTGTGTTGATTTCGCCCGACTGATAATACTTGCGAAGCGGCGCGATAAGTTCAGACAAGGGCTTGTCGCTCGCCGAAACGATGTTTGCCAGCGCATATGTGGCCATTGCCGACGACTCTGCAGTGAAATTGGCCTTGAAATAGTAATGCCCCGAGAGTTCACCCGCAAAAATCGCGTCATTGTTGCGCATCTGCTCCTTGATAAACGAGTGGCCTACGCGTGACATCATCGGCTTGCCGCCGGACTGCGCAATAGTTTCTTCCGCCATTTTTGTAGAGCGCAAGTCATAGAAGCAGACGGCACCCGGGTTTGCCTTGAGCAGATCTTGCGAAATAAGCGCCGTGACGAAATCCATCGGGATCACATCGCCGTTTTCGTCGACAAATCCCGCACGATCGGCATCGCCATCGTACGCTACGCCAAAAGCATACTTGCCCTTGCCGGAGCGAATCATTGCTTGGAGATCTTTCAATGTCTCGACGTGAAGAGGATTTGCATCGTGATTCGGGAAGTCGCCATCGTACTGTCCATAAAGATCATCGTGCGTAAGCGTATCCTGACCTGCAAATGCACACGACTCGGCGATACCCATTCCATTGGCAAAGTCCATGGCTACATGAACAGGCCGGGAAAGGTGAGCAAACTTTCTGACGTGCTCGGCATAAGCGGCGGTTATATCGACCTTTGTTACAGTGCCTACTGCGACAGGAGGCTCGTCGCCGGTCATTTCGCCGACGAGTTTCTCGATATCCTTAATTCCCGTCGCGCCAGAAATCGGCACCGCTCCGGACTTGCAGAGTTTACACCCGTTCCACTCCTTGGTGTTGTGAGAGGCGGTAATCATCACTGAACCATCGGCCTTCAGTGAACCGTTTGCGAAATAGCTCATAGGTGTCGACGCAAGCCCGATATCAAGCACATTGACACCTTCATCGACAAGGCCCTTTGAGAAAGCCGCGAAAAGCGAGTCGGAAGACTTTCTGCAATCCCTTGCGACGACGACGCGCCCTCCCTTTACGCCTGTAAACTTCGCATACGCGCGGGCAATTTTGTAAAACACGTCTTCAGTTAGTTCCGTGCCGTAAATTCCGCGGATATCATATGCCTTGAAAATGCTCATTTATCATCTCCTTCTTTAGTGAAATTATACCAAATTTAAAGCAGCTTTATGCTAAAACACCGTCGCTGAGCGTCAATGTCCTGTCGCAGACGTCTGCGGCCTCGCGGGAATGTGTAACCATGACAAGCGCCGTTGATTTTTTCGACAGGTCTGTAAGCATTTTAAGTATGCCTGCGCCTGTCATGGCATCAAGATTGCCTGTCGGCTCATCGGCAAGCACGATGTCCGGACCGGTAACAAGCGCCCTTGCTATTGCGACGCGCTGACGTTCTCCGCCGGAAAGCTCGCCCGGCAAATGATTCGCGCGCCCCGACAGCCCGACAGCGTCAAGCAGGCGCAGAGCGCTCGCCTTCGCCTGCTGACGCGGCATTTTACGCGCCATTGTAGGAAGTATCACATTCTCGAGAACAGTCAATTCAGGCATAAGGTGATACGCCTGAAAAACAAAGCCGATGTTCCTGCTCGCTTCAATTTTGCCCGACGACGGGCGCAAGAGCCCCCCGAGTATATGAAGCAGCGTGGACTTTCCGGAACCGGACCTGCCGATTATGGCGACCTTTTCGCCTGCGCAGACGGTAAGATTGACGTCCTTCAAAACCTCAACTGGTTTCTCGTGCGGAATCTTAAAACTTTTTGCAACTCCAACGGCTTTGAGAACGGTCATAACAATCGCCTTATTCATTCAATGCTTTGACTGGATCTTTCGATGCCGCAAGAAGCGCAGGCACCAGTGAGGCCAAAAGGCCAAACACGAGAATGATGCATACCGTAAAAACAACATCTGAAACGACAATCCTGTGGGGTATTTCCTGCAGCTGATATATTGACGAGGGGAAAACCTCCATGCCCATCTTTGCAAGCCATTCCACAATATTTTGAAGATTTGACAGCACTGCCCAACTTACCAGCAGCCCAAGTGAGACTCCAAGCAGACATTGAATCATGCCATGAGTAAGAAACACGCACATAATCTGCAGCCTGCCGAAACCGAGAGACTTGAGCAGCCCGATCTCCGGAGTCTTCTGAACGGTCAGCACCAGCAAAGTATTCATAACACAAAAGAGCGCGACAACAGAAATCAAAAGCAGCAATACCGCCGTCATGTTCGTCTCGACCGCAAGTGCGTCAAAAAGATGCTTGTCGGCTTCGCGCCATGTAATCGCCCTCCGCCCGGAGGCGAGTTCTCGAACCTGACTGCAAACTGACGAAAAAGCCTTTTCCTCTGTAGGAGCGGCTGTTTTAAGATGAATGGCAACAACACCCTCTTCAAGCCCTAACAGGTCGCGGGCAGAATCGATATCGGCAATGACATAGCCCATATCGTATTCATAATGACCGCTTGAAAAAATGCCGCTCACCGTCCATTTACGCGGCAAATACACCTCGTTCGGCAGCGGCGGCGCGCAGACCGTCACGCGGCTGCCCACCCAGACTCCCATAGCACGGGCGAGTTCCCAGCCGATTACAACCGAGTCGGGCTCGAGCTCAAACGAGCCTGCGATGGGATTGCCGACATCATATGCCGATGTAAAACCGCCGGGCTCAAGCCCGATCATTACAGGAGCCTGCACTCTCTTACCGTACGAGAAAAGAATCCTCGAATCCACCTCGGGAGTGACACTTTTGACGCCTGGCACATTTCGCATCGATTCGACAAGGCCGCCCTCGTCCGTTATAAGGCGCCCCCCCTGCGAAACGATGGAAATATGCGGTTTAAAACCCAGAATCTTCTTGCGCCACTCGTCACCGAAGCCTGTCATGACGCTGCGGACGATTACGACAACCGCAACGCCAAGCATCACGCCAATGACAGATACACAAGTAATCACCGAAGCGACGGATCGCTTCGGCTTTATGTATTTCAATGCTATGAACAGCGGAAAGTTCAAGACTGTTAAAACGCCTTAAAAATCAACGCCAACTGTGACATCACCGGAATCAACAGCCTTTACGGCAGTGGAATCCTTCCCTCCTGAGTCCTCTTTAGCAGCTGCGGTCTGGGTGGTAGGAAGATAACGGTAGTAAACCATTAACTGAA
>JAZOTG010000147.1:0-2471 GCA_045657505.1 Kiritimatiellia bacterium
AGAGCGTTAAATTCATTGACTGCGAGCAAATCATCTTTTGTCCGCCCGCCTATAAAAACCGCTATGCGCCCCTTCCAGTCGCTCTCAATTAGTTTTCTTGCCAGAAAATACAATGGTGCAACTCCATAACCGCCGCCGACGAGAAGAGCCGCCCCGTCGCACGCAAGGGGGAAGCCATGCCCGAGCGGACCGATCACCTCAAGTTCATCGCCAGGCCCGGCTGAATTAAGAGCCAAAGTTCCGCGACCGACGGTTTTGTAAAGGATATACACCTTGCCGTCCTGAGCATCAAAGACGGAAAACGGCCGTCTGAGCGCGCTACTTTCAAGGGAAGGCACTTTAACATGCACAAACTGGCCAGGAACAAGATTTGGAGCCATCTTTTCGGCCTTGACAACAAGCCTGCGATAGCCTGCCGAAAGCTCCTCATGGGAAAGTATCACACATTTTTCATTTATCATACAGAAGCCCTTTCATATTACTGCGCCACACGCTGCATTATCGATTTGATATTCAGCCACATACTCCTCTTTATGGTATCAATCGAGGGTGACGATTCGAATCTTATCAGATATTCGGGAGAATAAGTCACAAGCACATCAATACCGTTCGGCGCTTTCTCCCAGGAACCGGGACCGGAATTCATGGCGGGAAACCACTTTCTCATCGCTAAGCCGCCGAGGACAACATAAACTTTTGCCTGCGGAAGCTCTCCTTCAAAGAGCAATGGCGCCGTTTGGGAATCTTTATTAAGCGCGTGACAGATTTTGCTTATAATCAACGCGCCCTTTGCGGAAAGCGGTTTGTCGTGCAGAAAAACAAAATCGTACACGCTTGAGGCTGCCGCATCCGGTGCAGCATGCCCGACAGGACTTAAAGGCACATTATCTGCCGCCGCGACATTAGCCTGCACGCGCGACGGCATCACCGGCGCACTGTCTGCCGCCGAATTTTCAGCGGCATCGGCCAACGACAGAACAAGAGAACGGTCGCATTCAATGAAACGGACGCCGAGTTCGCGCTGAAGCACCAACTCGGCCTCTAAACCGTTTATTATATAATCAAGCGCCGTCATCGGCGAAAGCAGCCCTTCAGCACATCATGCCTTCGGCGGCTTGTTAAAACCGTAGGGGTTCTTCTCCTGCCAACGCCACGCGTCCTGGCACATCTCATCGATGCCGCGTTCGGCCTTCCAGCCAAGTTCGGCGGCCGCAAGTGCGGGATCGGCCCAGCATTCGGCAATGTCACCGGGGCGACGGGGGCAGATTTTATAGGGGACGGGCCTGTTTGAAGCCTTCTCGAACGCCTTCACGATCTGGAGCACTGAATAGCCGTTGCCAGTACCGAGATTGTATATCTTAAGGCCGAGTTTGGGCTCTTTTTCGAGCTTTTCAATCGCCTTGAGATGGCCAACCGCCAAATCGACGACGTGAATGTAGTCACGCACCCCCGTGCCGTCGGGCGTGGGATAATCGTTACCGAAGACGCTCAGTTCGCTACGGCGGCCGATTGCCACCTGCGCGACAAACGGAAGCAGATTATTCGGTATGCCCGCGGGATCCTCGCCGATAAGCCCGGACTTGTGGGCGCCTATCGGATTGAAATAGCGAAGAAGAATAACGTTCCACTCCGGGTCGGCCTTCTGGACATCCTTAAAAACCTGTTCCATCATAAGTTTTGTCCAGCCGTATGCGTTTGTGCACCCGGGCGTCGGGAAATCTTCGCGGATCGGCACTGTGGGCGGATCTCCGTAAACTGTAGCGGAGCTCGAAAATACAATATTCTTGCAGTTATGGTCGGCAAGACATTTCAAAAGCGTAAAAGTGCCGCCGAGATTGTTGTTGTAATATTTGAGCGGAACCTGCGTCGACTCGCCGACAGCCTTCAATGCCGCAAAATGAATTGTGGCGTCAAAAGGCGCTTCCTTATCGAGCATGGCGTTGAGTTTTTTCTCATCGCGAATGTCGATCTTGTAGAATGCCACGTCCTTGCCTGTTATTTTCTTCACGCGCTGAAGCGACTTCTTTGAACTGTTGCAAAGATTATCGACGACAACAACATCGTGACCCGCGTTCAAAAGCTCGACAACGGTGTGGCTTCCGATAAAACCCGCACCGCCGGTTACTAAAATCTTCATTCTCTTAATTTCCTTTCGTTAAAAGTATATTATATCAAAACCTGCACATGACTCATTCTCTCCTGTATCCGTCGGCGTTCGCCGTCCATGCGAAAAGGAAGAGCACCATGCCCAAAACCGCCATAACAGCGATTGAGCAAAGAGCGACGCCCCAGCCGTAATGTTTTTGGACAAGTGCTATACCGAGGCCCGAAATCGTCGTAGACAAGTAACCCATAATACCGACAAAGCCGTTAGCCATCGCCGCGGCCTTGTTGGTTGCCTGATTGGAAGCGATAATCCCGACAAGAGCCTGCGGCCCGTAGATGCAGAAGCCCGCCCCCATCAGCAGAAG
>JAZOTG010000148.1:0-2156 GCA_045657505.1 Kiritimatiellia bacterium
GAAGGGCGAGGTGGTGCGCTTCGTCCTGCAGCGTCCCATCTACGCGAACGTGGAGGCGGCGACCAATCAGGGCGACCTGTGGGGTATGCTCTACGAGATCATTCCGCGCCTCCAGCTCATGCCCGACGGCGCGGCCAACAACGGCAACCAAAACAGCCCCACCACGACCGCGATCAACGGACGCGCCATGAGCTACGATGCGGAGACCATCGCCGCCGACTGCGGCTCCTGCGCGCTCAACGGCGCCCCGCTGATGTACCGCATCATCGTCCCCTGCGATCAGACCAGCGGCATTGACGGCATTCTGGGCGCTCTGGGCGGCGCTGTGTCCGTCGCGGCATCCGATACCCTCCAGCTTTCCCCGGCGCTGATCGTCAACGGCAAGTTGTCCTACGGCGTTCCCGCCAGCGATTTCACCTACGTTTCCGACGCCACCGGCGTTGCGACCGTGAGCGCGGGCGGCCTCGTCACCGGCGTTGCCGAAGGTGACTGCGAAATCCTTATCAGCTACGTTATTGGAGAACAGACCTTCTCCGACAACGTGAATGTCACCGTCACGGCATCGTAAGAAAAACTATAAGGGCGGGCAAACGCCCGCCCTTATTCTAATCAGCATATTTCCAGTGATACCCTCGAATGGTGTTTTGCCGTCCAGCACAACATGCAGAAATGTTGGTGCTATTAACATGTACAAACTCTGCGGCTTCTTTAACCGAATTAAACACTTCCCCGGTTTCAACGCACAGTACTTTCCGCCTATGCCAATCATATGACTCTGATGTTCGGCACTTATGCTCACGAATTCGTCTCAATTCCTTTTTCCTTTGTCTTGCTGCATCAGATGCAGCAAGACGTTGCGCCGCTTTTTGCTCTGTATCTTTTTTGACGCGAGTCAAGAAATCGCTGCATAGTGACGCTACATCCTCTCCGTTATAGAGAATCCAATGATACCCACCTGATGTTCGATTAGTCTTGGATAATACCGCCGTGATGTTTGGCGCAGAAACACCATGATTCTCAGCAGCCAACGCTATAGAATCGTATACTTGTTGCGTTTCGACACATACGACTTGCTTTCTGCAGTGTGCGCCCCACTCATAATCGCCGGAAGGCTCTGTGAGCATTCTTTCAATATCCCATCCATGCTTTTTCCGGTGAATCAGCATACTGCGTTTAACGCCAAGAAAATCAGCCCACTGGCAAATTGTCATTTGCTTTCCATCATAAGAGATTAATTCCGTATCATGCTGATTTAGATTTTGGTCAGTCGCGTTTGACCATCTGCAATTCTCCGGGCAATAGTCGCCATCGTTGTCGATACGATCAATCGTACATTGTTGGTACTCAGCATTTTCATCGTATCCGTTTTCGTAAGACCAAACAGCAAATGCAGAAAAGTCGTTCCACTCATCGCAGACTTTGATACCGCGACCGCCATATCTGAGATATGACGTATTGTTTGGATTGTTACACCTTCCGCGCATACCTTTCCATACTTGATATAGACGAGGATACATTTGTCTATATTTTGAAACCACAATATCACTCCCATAAAGAATTGCACCCGCAAAGCAATGGCCCCGCCTTACGGATGCAATTATGCAAAGCGGGGAACATCCCCGCCGTACACCGATATAAGTAAGGGGGCCATCCTTACGCTTTTATTATACCAAAAATTACTGAAATATCAAGGGGAAAAACATGGGGATCAACGAAGATATTTTGAATATAGAAACAAGGCTGGACGCGGCGATACTTTCCGCTATGGAAGTAGAAGTAGCAGAAACAATCCGGGAAGAAATGTCGCGTTATCTGGAAAGCTATGTGTACCGGCGTTCCAGAGGGCCAAGCGGCATGGGTGTACGGGATAAGCGTAACTTTGACGCGAAAACAGAGCAATCCGGTGATACGACGACGCTGACCGTGACCGATATAGCAAGGTTTCAATCCACAAATCAAGGAAGCGGGAAATCTCTCGCGGTGGTTGTTGAAACCGGAGAGCCGGGGTTTCACATGCCCGGCCCGCGTCCGTTTCTCGCGCCGACGCAGGACGAAATGGATCAAGGCAAAGCGCAAGCCGCGCTGATAAACGGGCTGAAAAACCGAGGCTTTGAAGTAAGCGGATGATCTTCTGAGTTTCTTATGGAGGAAAGATA
>JAZOTG010000149.1:0-17357 GCA_045657505.1 Kiritimatiellia bacterium
GCTCCCCCGCGTGGGATTGCGGCTACGAAGCGCCGAGCGCCCGCATGGCCTACACGGCTACGGCTCTCACGCAGCCGATAGTCGACTTCTTCCGCCCGATTCTACGCACAAGGCGCCATGTTCTGCCATTTAAGGGCGACCCTGCCGATCCCTCCGACGCCGCCATCGCAACCGAGACCGATGACATTGCGCTCAGCGGATTTTGGCGTCCGGCGTTCACCAAGGTTGCGCGTGTCTTCCAAAGAGCGCATCTTTTGCAGAACGGTTCGCTGCACCTGTACATTTTGATAATACTCCTCTCAATGCTTACGCTGCTCGTGTTCGCTCTCGTGTCATGAATATCCTGTGCATTATACTCGCTGCCGTATCGGCGCCGTTTTTCATCGGTGTCGTAAATCAGACAAAGGCTTTCTTCGGCGGACGGCGCGGTCCGGGGTTTTTCAGGCTTTACACCGATATTTTCAAGCTTCTGCGCAAGTCGTGCCCAAGGCCGGTCAACTCTTCGTGGATATTCGACATCGCCCAATGCGCTTCGCTTGCATCCGTCTCGGCAGCCGCCGTCATATTCCCGTGGACGGGCGGGGGCGGTCTTTCCTCTCTCGCGCCGGTGGCGCTGTTTTTCTATATGCTCGCTGCAGGCCGCTTCTTCACCGTTCTCGGCGCGCTTGACGCGGGCAATGCGTTTGAAGGCATGGGAGCGTCCCGCGAGGTGCAGTTCTCCGCTCTTGCCGAGCCGATTGTATTCATCGTTCTCGGTCTGCTCGTTTTCCTTTCAGGCGACGGCTCCCTTTCAGGCGTTCTCTCGGGCATTCCGCTCGACGGGTGGAAGGAAAATGTGATTCCTCTCGTGCTCGCCTTTCTGGCGTTTCTCGCGGTATTCCTCCTTGAAAACTGCCGCGTGCCGTTTGACGACCCGGAAACACACCTTGAACTGACAATGGTTCACGAGGCGATGCTGCTTGATGTAGGCGGTCCCGATCTTGCGTTCGCGCTTTACGGAGCGGCTCTCAAATTTGAACTTCTGGCGGCGTTCCTTGTCATGATGTTTATACCGGGCCTCGGCGACGGTTATCTTCATGCCGCTGCAACGTTTCTCGGCGTTCTCCTTATCTCCGTCGTCACAGGCGTCATCGAATCTGTCATGGCGCGCATGCGTTTTCTGAAGTCGCCCCAAACGCTCATCGGTGCGGCGCTTGTCGCGGCACTCGCCGTTCTTGTTTTTGTATGTTTCTGAAGGTAATCAAACGCCATGCTGACTCTTTCTGAAATAGTTCTGGTTTCATTCCTGATTGCCGATTTGGCGCTTGCCGGAGCAAGCCGCCTCAAATACGCGATAAGATTTGTCGCCATACAGGGCTGGATAGTCGGGATACTGCCCATACTTCTCTGGAATTGGCAGGGGAACGGATGCCCTGAAGCCAGAATATGGATCATCGCCGCCGTAAACGCGCTGGTAAAAGGCGCCGCGCTTCCGGTGCTTCTTACGTATGCAGTACACAAGGCGCGCACCCGCCGCGAGCTTGAACCCATCGTTTCGTTCCAGATGTCGCGGTTTATAGTCTTTCTGATGGCAGCCGGAGGCTTTGCCGCAGGCCGTTTGCTGCATGTGCACGACACAATCGCTTCCGAACTGGCCATTCCCGTCGCCTTCACGACAATGGGCACGGGGATGCTGCTCATCTGCGCGCGCAAAAAAGCGATTACGCAGGTGCTCGGATTCCTCGTTCTTGAAAACGGCATATCGCTGTTCGGCGCAGGCATACTGATCGAATACGGAATTGTAGTCGAGCTTGGCATTCTTCTTGACGTATTCGCCCTTGTCTTCATTCTCGGTATCGCCGTCTTCCAGATCAACCGCACGTTTTCATCAACCGACACCGATCGGCTGAACCACCTCGGTGACACGCACTTGATGCATGTGCACCACAAACGCGACCACGTCCATGACTGACACCATAAAAAACCTGCTCCTGGTTCTTACTCCTCTGCTCTTCATCGCGAATCTCGTGCAGAGTTTCTTCTATCTGCCCGAAGCGGCCCGCCGCGAAGGCGGCAGCCATATGCCGCACGCACTTTACTACACGCTTCTTTTGTCTTTCTTCGGTGCCATGATGTTTGCTCTTACGGCGTCATCATTACCGTTGATGTGGGTTGCCGTCGAACTTACAACTCTCGTTTCCGCGCCTCTCATCGCATATCACCGCGGCAAGGACAGTCTTGAGGCAATGTGGAAATATCTGCTCATATGCTCGATAGGCATTGCCTTCGCCCTCTTCGGCACCATGCTCGTTCTGCACGCCCAATCTACCGATAACACCCGCTGGTATATGGCGGGCTTTGCCTTTATACTTGCAGGCTACGGCACCAAAATGGGTCTCGCACCGTTCCACACATGGCTTCCCGATGCGCACTCCGAGGCGCCCGCGCCGGTTTCTGCGCTTCTTTCCGGAGCCCTCCTCAACTGCTCGTTCTTTGCGATTGTGCGCTTTCGCGAAGCGATGCCCGAAGAAGCGGCTCCCTTTTGCGACCACGCGATGCTCGCGCTCGGAATGCTTTCCGTCGCCGTCGGAGCCGTCTTCATGGTGAGGCAGACCGATTTCAAGCGCCTGCTTGCTTATTCCTCGGTTGAGCATATGGGGCTTATAATGGTAATCTTCTCTCTGTGCCCCGCCATAGGCGGCGATCTGGCGGCAGCGGTGCTTTTAACCCACATTGCCGCGCATTCACTTACGAAGACCGCCCTATTCCAAATCGCCGGCAATCTTCTGTTGGCATTCCGCACGCGCGCCGTCACCGTTGTACAAGGTCTCGGACTGTCAATGAAGGGCCACGCGTTTTTCTGGCTGGCAGGAATCGTCCTCATATGCGGCATGCCGCCCTCGGCGCTTTTCCTTTCCGAGCTCGGGCTCGTCATCTCCGCACCGCTTTGGATTTCTGCAACCATCCTGTCGCTTCTTTTCATTGTGTTTGCGGCCATGATGAAAGTTGCGCTCTCAATGACGATGGGCAGCCCTGTCGCCTCTCACGAGCCGCTGCAGAAACGACTGCTTGCTGTTCCGGCCGCGCTTTTGACCATACTCCTCTGCGCAGGCGCTGTCTGCTGCGCCTATACGGCATTTACGGGAGGTTTTTAATGACAGAGCAATTTCATTTTACATCCGTTGACGAGGCTCTTGCCAAGCTCGAATCCATTGGCGGCTATGTCAACCCGAAGGGAGTCGCCCCTCTCAAAGGCGCCGCATCGCACGAAGTAGCCGTCGGCCCCGTTCATGCGGGAGTTATTGAACCCGGCCACTTCCGTTTCCAGTGCATGGGCGAGGACGTGTTCAACCTGCAGATATTTCTCGGGTATCAGCACCGCGGAGTCGAGCAGGCCATTCTCGATTCCGACGGCAATATTCCGCGGCAGATTGCTCTTGCCGAAACATGCTGCGGCGACACATCCGCGGCAGCGGCCACCGCGTTTGCCGAAATTATGGAACATATGTTTCCGCAGCGCTTCCAGGCGCCCTCAAACGAGGCGCTCCGCATCCGCGCACTTCTTGTGGAGCTCGAAAGAATAGCCAACCATGTTGGCGATCTCGGCGCGCTCGCCGGAGATGTGGCATTCCTGCAAACAGCGTCATTCTGCGGGCGTATAAGAGGCGAATATCTCAATATGACCGCGCTTCTCTGCGGCAACAGGTTCGGACGCAATGCAATAGTCCCCGGAGGTGCGCGCGTTACGCTTTCTTCCGGTGTCTGCGCGCAAATCAACAGTTGGATTCATCGTGTTAAGCCGGAATTGGACCGGGCTCTCAAGCTGATGTTCCATGAGCATTCCGTATGCGACCGCTTTGACGGCACGGGCGTAGTCACAAAAGACATCGCCCGCAAAATAGGCCTTGTGGGAGTCGCAAGACGCGCGTCGGAGGATTTCAACGGCGATGTCATGGCCAGAGCGCTTGTAAGACGCGTCGAAATCGACGAGGCCCACGAAAGAATCGCCAGGCTACTTGAAGACAAATTCCAATTTCCCGCCCCGAAGCCGCCCTCCACCGTGACAGACGGCATCACTGCAGTTATTGCAACTGTTCCCGCGTGGCGCGGACCGCTGGTACACGCGGCGGCGTTTTCCTCTGAAGGGAAAATGATCAGATATAAAATTGTCGACCCTTCCGCCCATAATTGGCCAGGACTTGCATGGGCATTGCGCGGCGAGCAGATTTCCAATTTCCCCATTTGCAACAAGTCCTTCAACCTCTCGTACTGCGGCACCGACCGATAAAGGATTTAACGACATGTTTAAAGCACTTATAGCCCGATTCAAAGAAGGCTGCCGGACAGGCGCGTTCCCTCCCGCCGCGCCCGATCTGCCGCCCGACTTCAAAGGCAGGCCCGTAATATCCGCCGGCACGACTGCAGACGACATAAAAACGATGAAAGCGGTCTGCCCCGTACCCGATGCGCTTTCCATGCGCGAAGGCAGGGCCTGTCTCGATATGGGACATTGCATCTTTTGCGGCAGATGCGCCGGAGTTTCTGCAAAAATACGCTTCACGAAGGAGTATCGCCTTGGCGTTTTCAAACGCGAAGACCTTTTAGTGGCCGCCGGCGAAACGGAATATGTCCCGCCGATTCAGACAGACTCTGCCGCACTCGCTTTAAACGGCTCGCTCCACCTGCGCGAAGTGTCGGCCGGCGGTTGCGCCGCCTGCGAACTTGATGCGAATGTTCTCGGCACCCCCGCGTGGGACATGGCAAGGTTCGGCATACGTTTTGCCGCGTCTCCGCGCCACGCGGATGCGATATATCTTACCGGCCCCGTCTCGCAGAATATGCAGCTTGCGCTTGACAAGACATATGCCGCTTCACCAGACCCCAAATTCCTAATAGCTGCGGGCGCATGCGCCATTTCAGGAGGCCTCTACGCGCACGGGAGGCTGCCGAATATTCCGTCGCTTTTCATTCCTGGATGTCCCCCGCACCCTGCGACAACGCTTGAGGCGCTCCTCCGCTTTGTAGGGCACCGCGCGTGCCCAAACCCGAGGGACTGACCCTGCTCCTTTACCTGCCCAACTGACGTCTCAAAAGCGCCGCCTGAAGCTGCATCAGAAGCGGCGGAATTTCCTTGTTTTCCCCGAGCGCGGCATTCATTGAACCTACCGCTGTCCGGTCTTCTTTGCCTCCGGAAGACTGTTCTGGCATAGGAGCTTCAGTCTTGGGCATCTCATATACGCTTCCCTTCACTACTGCCGTATCAGTGTCTGTGGTACGAATCGGAGTCTGGGCAGGAAGCATTTCCTTCAACCTTGCCGCAACCAATGGAATTCGCGTAGAACCGCCAACAAGCAATACGGTATCGACAGCAAGGTCGCGTCCCTCAAGAGTATTCATCATGCGGCCTACGAGCGAAATCGTCCGATCAACTCTACTCTTGATCATTTCCTCGAAATTTATCTTATTTATTGAGTCTGCATGAAATCTGCCGACAGTCTCAATGAAATAACGCATAGGAGCGTCATTACTTCTCGAAAGTCTTTCTTTTGCACGGCGGCAAAGCATCAAAAACGAAAGATCCACATCAAACCCTTCTGCTATTGCACACCCGTATTTCTCCTTTATTTGAGATTCCGCCCAGTCGTAGATGCATTGATCGAAGTCATCTCCGCCGCACGTGGCATCGCCGAGCGGTTGAATCGGGAAACGGTAATTCCCATCCGTATCCTTCTGGAGATATGCCAAATCGAACGTGCCTCCCCCGAAATCAAACACGATTATGCCATTACCGACATCTGCGCCCGAAGCAACATATCCCAATGCGGCGGCAATCGGTTCCGGCATCAACCTGACAGAAGAGAATCCCGCTTTTTTTGCAGCTTCCGTCAATAATTCCTTCTGCGCCTCAGTGAATGTGGCGGGATGCGTCAATGAAACCTCTTTTACGGCCGTATGGAAATGAAGTTCTTCGGCATTGCGCTTGAGATAGCCCAAAATCTCGCTGACAACGTCAACAGGTGTAATCTGTTTCCCGTCAGGCAATGTAATTGTCCGCCCGGGTTCCAGTTCGCGCTTGACGCTCTTGACAATTCGTCCGAGTGTCTCAATCTTTTCATCCTCGGCCATACCTGCCGTATCTCCAAGAATCTCGGCGGCAGCCTGACCTACCTTCACGCCATCCGTCCCCCAATACACAACGGAGGGAATCTTATCCAATCCCACTTCATCGCGCAAGACAAGCGGTCTCCCGTCTGAATCCAAAGCACACATAGTGCTGAATGACGTACCAAAATCAATTCCGAATTTCATTATGATAAATTCCTTTCAATTTCAGACTGCTCAGTCTATTCTTACCTTTGCGCGTCGCATTACGCGTTCGTCAAGACTCCATCCCGGAGACAATGTTTCCGTAATCTCCGAACCATCCGCGACAACGGCTGCAGGCTCGGGTTTGTGGCGCCGGACGTCAAAAGACCTCTCTCCGTCGATCGGAGAGAGTCCATTGCGCTCAAATATTTCTTCCAGACGCATAAACACATGTTCAGCAATGCTTTTCATACCTTCATCGCTTGATTTGCCGCCTATGCGCTCCATTTCAGAACTAAGCTGAAACAGATCTTCGATAACCTTTACATACGGCTTATTATCAAGAATGGATACGGGTTTTTCCGGAATCGGCGCTTCGTCTGCAGACGAGGTTTCCTTACTCGCTTCTTTTTCAGAAGCTGCCAAATCTTCCGGAAACACTTCTTTTGTCCCGGTGCACTCAGTTGCGGGGCGCTCATCCTGTGCAGGAACGGCAATCCCCGTATCTGAATCAACAGACTTATCGGTTTCTGCGGCTGTCGGCTCCAATTCTTCCGAATCGGCAACCAGCTCAGATTCCGTTATTTCCGGCAGATCAACACCTGTCACAACATCTCTGTCGTCTGCGATATCAGATTGAATCGGAGGCTCGATAATATCTGCATTATCCGTCCGTCCGGCATCTTGTCTTGAAACAATTTTGCCCAACCATTCTTTAAGCGCTCCATATATCGTCCGGAAACGAAATGGATCGGTCAAACTATCTTCCGGGAAAATCATGATTCCACCTCCTTCAATAAACTTGAAACAACAACACCATATTGACGTTCGGCCATCTGCGCAATCGCCTTGCGTTCAGGCATGCGGGCCGTTTGCGTAGCAACTCGCCAGAACACCTGGCGACGCCCCAATGCCACAGCATCTTGAGATGCCATATCCACCATGTTTCTGAAAAGCGATGCCAACTCGGCGCGCTCGGCATCCGTAACACATCCGGGATGTTTCTCGAGCATCTGTAACCCGTCAAAGTTTGCGCTTACATTCGATATTTCGCCGTGAAGAAGATTCTCGAACACGGTACGCAAACCGACAAGTTTCTGCTTCAATTCTTCCGAACGGTCATTCTCCACATGCTTCTCAAACCAACTTCTTATTGCTCCGCCAACACCCATTTCGGAATACTTTGGGTGCTCCATGATGAAATCGATGAAGCCAATCACTTCTTTTCTTTCAGATTTGATTCGCCCCTTGTATTTGAAAAGCCCGTCATTCTCAAGTTCCCATATCAGATTCCGGCAATCATACAGAATGTTATGACAACGCAGAATTACGCTGCGGGAAAAGAACTGCTCTTCCAACACCGCATTCACTTCATCAAAGCCTGCAATTCTGCGCAGATATTGCAACGCTTCGTCAAATTCTCTTTCCACAATCGCCCGCGCTATGACAACGAACGAACGCCAGGGTATTCCCTTATGCATCGCCTTGCGCTCTTCCTGCGAAAGCGACGAGCCTCTGCATGTTTCGGCATCGAAACGTTCATCGATGTCCAATGCACGCTTTAAACGCTCAACAGATTCAAACCCCGCAAAAAGCCGCGCCTTCAATGTTCTCAGCCAATCCTCACCCTTCACATCCAGAACACGCTGAATGCCCGATGAAATCGGCAAGACCGGAATCGGAACGGGAAGGCGCTTGTTGACCACCTCGGATACATGCTTTACATGATTGCCGAGATTCTCAAGAAGCATGTCATTGGTATCAACTTTCGCGATTATGCCTACCGAATTGTGCGACCCTGCGCTGCCATTGCCGATAAATTCCTGAAGAAACTTCACGTTTTCCTCATTGGCGGTGTGTCCGGTCATGATGTATATGACGGCATCGGCCTCTCTTGAAATCGTCTGGGTTTCGTCATTGTGCCTGTCGCGAAGCATCTGAAAATATCCACGCGTCTGCTTTTCGTGTCCGGCGCCATCCTCACCGATATTCGCACCGGTTCCGGGAGTATCCACCAACTGAACTGATTTCAGACGCGGATTGGGGATATAGAACTCCAGATGCTTGATGCCGACGGCCCGCTCCAGAATTTCCTGCGTATTCCCCTGCAGTGAATCGAGGAATGCCTGCGTTTCCCAAGTTTCGCGTCCATCCGTCCAAACGCAGCGCACGGGTTTCGTCTTGTCGGGCGGCTCTCCGTAGCGGAAATAGTTGATGGTGGCAGTAGTCTCCGTAACGCCGACAAGAGCTAAATCATCCTTGAGGAAAGCATTCATGAAACTGCTCTTGCCAGCCTTGACTTCACCTGCTACAGCCAGCACACAAGGCGTATCTAACCTTGCCGCCAATTGATGAACTTGCGACACATACGCATCGCGCCACGGCGAATCCGCAAGAAACGCCGCCAGATCATCCAAAGCCTTCTTCGTCTTCTCTTTCAGATTGGACATATGACTCCCCTTCTATCCGACCTCCAGTTTTACCCCAGTTTTACCCACCACTTACACGCGAAATACAGACACATAATTGAAGAACACACACCAAGAAAAATAAGCTCCTTACCAAAGAAAATCGCTGTACTGCAAAAAGTAATGGGAATCATTAAAAAAAACCACCAGAATTTGGCTTGTTCTTTTCTTTCTATTTTATTGAAGACTTGCATTGCAACGCTATGTCCACCATCTGCCGCCTTCTTTAGCCAATGTAATGCTTTTTCACGATTTAACTTCGCACCTCTTCCGAATGCATACGCAACACCAAGCTGAAACATTGACTCAACATCGCCATCAGCGGCCAACTTTTCCAATTTTTCTATCTTCTTCATCACAAATCATCCCATTCTACATAATTTTCTCACCAACAGTATTATCCTAATCATAATACCTAATTCAAATAAAAAGAAAATCCAACATAAACCTAATCCTATATCAGAATTAGAGAAATAACACAATATTCGTATTGCTATTGAAATAAATATAAACACAAAATTCTCCGAAAGCTTCTGAAATAAAACCTTACACTTATCATAATTTTTGCTGACGAATGCCATTAAATACGGTAACAATACAATTATAATCAAGCCTGGAAAACTTAATGCATACGTTAACCAAAAATCTGGAGATGAAAAAAGCTCACATACAAACCAGAAACTATGATCATGAATATATTCCATCATCTCCGCTGTTTTAACTATAAATGCAGAAGATATCATAACAAAATGAACAAATACACCAAATAACAATGCGCCTATAACAGAAAAGGTAGGCAATATATCTATATGATTAAAAAACCATAAACATAGTCTTTCTGTTACACTTTTCCTTCCTTTGATATGCAATTCTTTCATAACAGATGCAGCATCTTTATGTCCGCAATCCGCCGCCTTATTCAACCAATGCAGCGCCTTTTCAAGATTTAGTTCCGCTCCTCTTCCGAATGCATACGCTACTCCAAGCTGGAACATCGCCTCTACATCGCCAGCGTTGGCCTTCTTTTCAAATCCTTCTATCTCTGACATATCAATCCTCCTTTCTTACACAAATATCCGTTTGGATGGATCGTCCGAAGGATTTTCAAGCAGCGTCTCGACAACCTTGAAATCGGCACGCATCGCAAACCCGGAATTAAACACCTCTTTACTTGTCATTTAAATTCTTTCTTCATTTACTCCCTGTCAGTATCCGGTTTCACACATTCCAACTCCTAAGTCTATTCATAAGAATCGAAGAATTAAAGAATTGAATGCGCTCGCTATTTGGTGACCCCTTGGACAGGACGAACAGAATGCCCAGGGTTGCGGTAGTTGCCGCGCGTGCTGTGGCTACCACAATAGAAGTAGAGGAACTCCGCGGTGTAGTAGAAGCCCGAGTACGGAACAGACGACCAATAGTAGCCTTCCGAACCGGCATAGTGGAGCGAAGTCCCATTGCCGTAGCCGGCGCAAGGGAGAAAGATACTTTTAGACTCATAATTACCTCTGCCACGAACAGTATACCCATTAACACCGTTCGTTGTTGCCCATGTCCAATCACACTTACATATGAGGTCTTTAAACTCATCCTCTGTCGGCATACGCCAACCGCCGCCCCAATGTTTTTGTGCAGCATCATGATTAGGCGCAAGAACACCATCCGCAGTTATCCACCCGTCATTTTGTAACGTAAAACAACCTCTATCGCAAGTTGGCGTGTTTTTTTTATCAAATGAGTGAATCGTATTTGATCCGTCACTTGCCACCCACTTGCCATTCTTCCATTCATACCCGACAGTATCCCCCCACCAGAAATAATAGCCAAAGTCCCACGGATTCTCAGCCCCGATATTCCGATCCGCCCAACAAGGCCCACCCTCCCAAAGCTGAACAAGTTTTCTTTTTTTTTCGCCCTTGCATTCCACGGTCTCATTTATTGTTTCCTGCGTCCTGCCGATATCTTTCAGCACCTCGGACGCTATCATATGCCCCCGCGACGCCGCCTTCTTCAGCCAATGCAACGCCTCGTCAAGATCGACAGCAACGCCATTTCCAAAGGCATACATTGTTCCAAGCTGAAACATCGCTTCCGCATCTCCTGTAAGAGCTCCTTTCAACAACTTTTCAAGCATCCTACGACTCCATATTCATTTATAATTTATATTCCTCGTCAGCATACAGGAATAATGTATGCCGACGAGGATTCCCGACCTTAATCAGAACTGCAACTGCTCAGATATAGCCACCAGCTTGTCGCGAGAAGCCAAAAGTAAGGTTTTGATCTCGCCAAGCCCGTTACGAGCGGCAGTCAACGCCGATATACGCTCTTTAGCCTCTTCGACATTCATCTTAGCCTTTGTCTCGAGATCGGCGAACTCCGCCTCAAGCCGCGCTTTCTCTTCTTCGACAAGTCCGGAGCAAGTGCTTGCGACTTGCTGTTTTATACCATCAAAGAAAAGGCTCGCCTGTGATTTCTGCGCAACGCTCGGCGGGAACAGCAAATTCTGTTGGCACTTCGCGACAGCCGAACTGACAAAGCTTTTCATTTCCTGTTTGGCGGCGGCAGCCCTTCTCTCATTGAGAATCGTCTTTCCGCCAAAGAAAAAACCAATCAATCCACCTACAATTCCAATAGGCGGAAATATCAAAGTTGCAATCGCTCCACCAATCATCAGCGCAACTGAAGCACCGGTAAACGCTCCCACCATATCTGAAAATTTCAACTTACCATGGGTGACCTCTCCCAATGCGCCGGTAGAAGCTTCAATACCACATGCATCCATAGATTGCGACATGTTGCGGATATTGGCAATGACATCTGTTATTATTTCATTCCACCTGCACTCGATTCGAGAGGAGATTTTACCAGGGAGACTGTCGGAACACTTTTGTATCAGCTCCATATCCGCAGGCAATTCATCAATTTCGGAAATAAAGCCCCTCTGAACATCACCAAATATTCCTTGCAGCATCTGATTTCCTTGACGGCAAATATCATTGACCTTGTCGTTGATGGCTCGAATCTGCGTACCGTTCACGCCCCATTCCTTGAGGAATTCCGACTGAAGCTGCTGCTTGCCCTGCATGAGCTTCTTGCGTTCGTTTGCATCAGTCGCCCCAAGCACCTGAAGTTGGTCACTTATGGCACCATCTATCGTCTTGTAGTAATTAAACGATTCCTGACAAGCCGCATAACATCCGTTAAACCCTGCAGTCTTATCGATGAGAGCACGAATGGCGGTAAAGAGCGCCGTATATCCGGCATCTTCCTTATCCTCTTCCTGATAATCAGGATTGTCTTCCGAAGCGGCCTGAAGAAGCAATTTTGACGAAAACGGCCACATTTTCAGTTCACGACCTGCAACACTCTTGAACTCCTTGTTGAGCAACTCTTCATTTCTGCCCAGCAGCACCTTTCTCTGCTCAACATCTTTGACATCCACCTTATTGAGAACAAACATAATGTTCTTGGTAATCGAGAATGCGCTCTTGATGAAGCCAAGTTCCGTCTCTTTTATGGGAGACTCCACATCCTTGATGAATATCGCCGCATTGGCAATGCCGAGGCAACGGTTCGTTACCTTTGCATGTTCAGGATAAAGAGCGCCCAATCCCGGAGTATCGAGAAGGTGAACACCCTTCGGCAGAAATGCAGCCGGAGTGTTTACTTCGATGTAGAGAAGCGTACGTCCGTGTGTTTTTATGACCTCGTCAAGCCCCTTATCCGTCTCCTTGCCGTATCTTGCAAGTTCGGCGGCAGTTATCTGCTGTCGCAAACCATCCGCGAACACAAGGAAGAAACTCTCTTCTTCCGCGTTTGTGATTTTGAACGCCTGGCTTGTCGTCACTTCAACGCCAACGGGGAGAATGCTCTTGCCGAGCAAAGCATTTACGAAAGACGACTTGCCGTTTTTCTGTTCGCCGAAAACGACAATTGTAAAGTCATCCTGCTTCAACCCCTCTTCGGCTGCGATAAAGGACTTGCTTGGAGATGAAAACCCGTCTTTTGACGCTGCATCCTTAAGCGCCACCATGCCTTTCGAAAGAGAGTCTTTCAGTTCCTTGATTTGTTCACTGACTGGAGTAACCATTTCGTGTCCCTTTCTGTTATTTCAACCTTGGAATGTACTCAAAATGTCTATATCATCCGATGAATCGGCTTCGGCTACCACATCGACCAAGTCGCTATCGGTGAATGCCGATTGATGGATATCTTGATGATTACCAATAAAATCATCAATTTCGGCATCGAACTCCTGCTGTGTCGCAAGAGTGTCATCTGCAGCATCACCGACAAACTCGTTTTGAGAGACGTCAGAAGCAACATCAATTGATTTGCCGAAAGATGTGGCATTTATCATAGCAAGCATCTCATCGATGCTTTTGCTACTTTGCCAATCGCCCTTTGGACCGTGGCATGCAAGTTGATCCTTAAGGAACGGATCTCCAGATCTCGAAGCGGCATATTCAACCGGCGACTGCTCTGGAACAATCATCGTGCAATTGCCATCCTCCCAGGCCTTTGCAAAATTTTTATACGGATACGGAGCTGCGGCCTGTCCAGTTCCGGAATCCGTAAGAATTACAGTGGGATTTTTAGGATCCGAGCAATCATATCCGCTCACAACAAGTGCGTGATCACCGCCAAAATCAAGCCCTAACGTATCGAGAATCTTGGAAAAAGGTCCTTCTTTACCCCAAAGTTCGTCCGAATCGACACTCACTATGACTCGTTTACCTTGCGCAAGTTCGCTCACAAGATTCTGCTCAGTAGCATTCACATACATATTACAGTCTACACCATGAAGTTCCAAAAGCTTGCCTACATGCTCCAGAGGCGTTCCGGACTCTGGATCGTACCATCCCCTATCCGTAGCCTCCTGAATCAAGTCGTCCACACTGCCATTGAAGCCATAGTCTTTCAGTACATGATATTGGGAATGAACCGCGCAGGACGGCTTATATCCCTGCCATATGTCTTCCGTCGTAACCCCTCCATCCGACTCAATACCCCACTGCGTCGGAGCCTGATAATAATATTTCATCTGCCTGCCTCTTTTTTCCATCTACAATATCGCGCTTAGAGGGTTACGAGAACTCCCTTAAAGCTCACCGAAATCCTCTCTCTCTACTTATAATTTTAGCAAAATAAACTTTCTTGTGTAAATAAATAAAACTACAACTTCCGCCGCGCATCCCAACCAATGGGGTGAGGCCCTCTAAAAACATCCTCACAAAATCGTTGCATTTTCACATTGTATTTTTATAAAATAGGTTCAAGAAAGGAACATGCAAAATGAAAAAACTCGCACTTCTCTCCGTTATTGCCGTTGCAGCACTTTGCGCAATGGCGGCAGAACCCAATAAAAAACCGGCCAATGCGCCTCAGCGGCCAGTCGCAGCCGAGCGCATGCATAAAGCCAATAAAGAGAAACATCAGAACGCCTGCAATATTCAGCGCGACAAGATGTCCGCTCTTGTCAAGGCCTGCAGAAACGATCCTTCCGATGCCAACATCGCCGCTTTGCAGAAGTTCCTCCGCGCAGAAAAGCAGAAGAGGGACGCCAAGCAGAAATGTGTCAAGAAGGCACGCCCCCAGATGAATATGTGCAAATGCAATTGCAAGTGCAATAAGCAGCCTCAGGTCAAGCCGAAAAAACAGGCCGCCGCGAAGCCGTGCGCAAAGGCCCCCTGCAAAAAAGCATGCAAGTAACATTTCAAACGATTGCAACACAAATCTTCGGCTCCTTAGGGCCGAAGATTTTAATTTGAGTGAATGTCGCTTATGTCCATTCTTCTTATCGTTCTTATAGCAGTTGGCGGCTCAAGTGTCATCGGCATTGTCTCAGGACTTCTTGTCCGCAATATCCCCCACCGCGCGAACGACGCGATTCTCGGATTCGCCGCGGGAGTGATGCTTGCCGCTTCCGTATTGGGGCTTCTTGCGCCGGCAATATCGGACGCGACTCCCGGCCAAATGGTTTTATCGGTTCTTGGCACCTTTACCGGCGCGTATTTCATAAGCCTGCTCGACCGCATCATACCACACCTGCACCGCCTTGCCGGTATCGATTCGACAATTGAACATGTTAAAAGCAGAGACAAAATCCTGCTTTTTACCGCCGCCGTGGCGCTGCATAAAATTCCTGAAGGTCTCGCTACCGGCGTCAGTTTCGGAACCGGCAACATTGGAGACGTGCTGACCGTTGCAGGCTCCATTTCTCTTCAAAACATTCCCGAAGCGATGGTACTTGTCGCACCGCTCTTTGCCATCGGCGTAAAAACCGTGCGCATTCTGAACATTTCGCTTTCAATAGCAGCCGTGAGCATAATCTCCGTACTGTGCGGTTACTTTCTTGTTTCCGTTTTTTGCGCGGTACTGCCGTTTTTATTATGCAGCGCCGGAGGTGCGATGCTTTACGTGATCAGTCATGATATGATTCCCGAGACCCACTCGCACGGCTTCCATAAGCCGGCCACCTTTGCGTTGATAGGTGGGCTTATGCTCGTATTGATTCTCCAGCGAATCACCGCGCTGTGCGCCGGCTGACATTTTCAACCGGAAAAACAACAGTTGAAAATGTCACAGTGATTTGAGAATCTTAACCGCTATATGGGTAACGTCATTGGTGCCGATCAGCCAGCGGCCGTCTGATTTTTGACACGAGACCAATTTGATTGCAATCTCAGTTGCCGAGAGCTGATTAGTGCCGAATACATCGCCTTTTAAATCAACGCCGGCCTTCGCGCAACAGTTGGTTGACGACGGCCTGGAGCGCAAGCCGGGCACCGGAAGCGATGCTGCGCTTACGACATTGCTCGGTGCTCGCGAAAGCGCATGGTCGACTTCATTGCGAACGCTCGGTTCGAGCACACTGTCGCTTACAAGCGGCTGCAACGGAATTGACAGTGCCAGAACCAGTTCTTTCACATCAGCCCCTTGCCGCTTCGAGAGTGTTCCAAAGAAGCATTGTAATCGTCATGGGCCCCACGCCACCGGGCACCGGAGTTATCGCGCCCGCCACTTTAGAACAGCTTTCAAAATCGGCGTCTCCGACAAGACGGCAGCCAGACGGCTTGGTTTCGTCTGCCACCCGATTAACGCCGACATCGATGACGACCGCCCCCGGCTTAAGCATTTCGCCTGTAACCGTGTTAGGGCGTCCCGCCGCCACAACCACAATGTCCGCCTGCCGGGTATATGCGGCGATATCGGGCGTGCCGGTATGGCAAAGGGTCACCGTTGCATTCAACTCCCTGCGCGCGAGCAGCGCAGCCACAGGCTTGCCGACAATATTCGACCTGCCTATCACAACAGCGTGTTTGCCGCTTATGGCCATGCCTGAAAACTCGATCAGCTTGATAATGCCGTGCGGAGTACAGGGCAGAAAACACTTCTCGCCTATAAGCATGCGCCCGACATTTACAGGTGTAAAGCCGTCGACGTCCTTTTCGGGAGCGATCGCGTTTATTACCGCCTCTTGGCGGATATGCCGCGGCAACGGAAGCTGAACAAGTATTCCATGTATCGCCGGATCGGCGTTGAGCTCGTTCACAACGCCTATAAGCTCGCTCTCGCTCGTCCCGTTCCCGAGGCGAATCTCACGCGAATACATGCCTGCTTCGGTGCAGGCCTTCTCCTTGGCGGACACATAGCTGACGCTTGCGGGGTTGTCGCCAACAAGTATGACGGCAAGCCCGGGCACAATGCCGCGCTCTGTCTTGAGCCTCTCAACGCCATCGGCTATTTCCGATCTCAATCCGGCGGCGAGAACCTTGCCGTCAATTACTTTCACAGGCAACCTCCTCAATCAAATTTGACAGGCTCAATATGCCAGATATTCTTGGCATATTCCAATACTGCGCGGTCCGACGAGAAACGTCCCGAACGGGCGATATTCACGGCAGACATCGTGTTCCACTTTTTCGCATCGCGATATGTCGCATCAACACGGGCCTGCGCTTCGCAGTAACTCTCAAGATCGCCCAGCAGCATATAATAATCGTTGTAGTCAAGGAGCGAACGGAGAATCGGATCGAAGAGTCCTGGCTCAAGAAGAGAGAACACGTTTGAGCGAATCATATCAAGCGCGGCCTTGATTTCATGATTGTTGCGGTAGATTTCCTTCGAGTTGTAGAATGGGCGCGCCTTTTCAACATCGGCCGTACGCATTCCGAAGAGGAACATATTATCGTCGCCGACCTCCTGGTTGATCTCAACATTTGCGCCGTCATACGTTCCAAGGGTAAGCGCACCGTTCATCATGAACTTCATGTTGCCGGTTCCCGACGCCTCCATTCCGGCAAGAGAGATCTGCTCCGAGACCTCCGCGGCAGGAATGATCTTTTCCGCGAGTGACACACGGTAGTCGGGCAGAAACGCAACCGACAATTTGCCGCGTGTGCGCGGATTGGAATTGACAACTCCCGCCACGCCGTGAATAAGACGTATGATAAGCTTGGCCATATAATATCCGGGCGCAGCCTTGGCGGCGAATATGAAGCTGCGGGGAGCCGGATCGTATGTTGAATCGCTGATGAGGCGATTGTACATAATGATTATATAAAGCACGAGCAGCAATTGGCGCTTATACTCATGCAG
>JAZOTG010000150.1:0-1680 GCA_045657505.1 Kiritimatiellia bacterium
TGGTGGGCGTAATCACTCTTCCGTCTATCGGGAATAGGCACTTTGCTGCTCAAGCAAAACGGCTGTCAAAAAGCGGGCTTATGGGGGCATTGATGCTTGGAGGTGTTTTTGCATTGGCCTTCTGTCCGACTTCGGCGGCACTCTTTTTCGGTTCTCTTATTCCAATGTCGATAGAACGAGAGTCGGCATTTCTTCTGCCGCTTGTCTTCGGTATCGGCACGTCGTTGCCAGTGGTGATATTTGCGCTTCTTATCGCTTTAGGTGTAAACTGGATCGGTTCTCTATTCAATCATTTGTCTATTGCAGAACGGTATCTTAGGTTAATCACTGGGATTTTATTTTTGGCAATAGGTATTGTTCTTTCGATTATACTTATTACCTCACAACTATAAGCTCATCCTATTTCGAATAACTCATGCGCTGTTTCATAGCAAATTGCGCGGCGTTCTTTCTCGGATAAGGGAAGTTTAAGAAACTCTGAAATAACAGCAGCAGGATCTTGCCACGGAGCATCTGTTCCAAATAGGATACGATTTGCTCCGTGCATTCGAATCATCCTGAAAATCTGTTCGTTCGGCATCCGGAAAAATGTGTGGGAGAGGTCGAGAAATACATTTTCGCCGATAAGAGTTTCTTCAACTTCGTCCCACATGCCGAATCCTCCGAGATGTGCGGCCGCGATTTTTAGCTTCGGAAAGCGTTGATGCAAAGTGAGAATTTCGGAGGGAGACGAATGGAACGGTGCCGAAAATACGCGTTCGCCGCCCGCATGAAGGTAGGCGACGAGCCCCGATTCCGCCATTGCCGCCCAAATATCATTCCTGCATACATCGTTGAACCGGAAATTCTGGTATTCCGGATGGAATTTTATTCCAGTGAATCCTATTCGGGCAATCTCGCATACTTCGTTGGCGGCATCGGGCGTTTTAGGATGAAGCGCGGCAAGCGACATTACCGCGCCTTCATCAATCTTAGTTTTCGCCGCATATTGAGCCCAAAACGCGTTGGTATGTCCGACGTGATCCGGTGTTGTCGCGACCGGCAGATTGACGGAGAGGCTAATTCCCGCATTCGCCGCGTTCGCTCTACATTCAGCTATCGTTCCGTTGAACGCCGGAGGGTTCCCGAAGCGTTCCGAGAGTACAGGTACGACCTTCGGAGCGAGCGCATCAGGATAGAGATGTACGTGCGCGTCAATTACCGGGAAATCAGGGTGTGGCGTCTGCATAATCCACCTTTCAGAACGGCATGAAGACAATGCCGAAAATGCTTGCGCTTTTACCTCCGAGGGCGCGAAGACCATGCTTGACTACGCTGTTGTAGTAAGCGGTATATCCAGGCTTTAAAATCTGTCCGCATCTGTTCTTTGCACTATGGGTGCGGACGCTACGAAAGGGACGGTAGGCTGCGACCGCTTGCGAGGGCACGGACCACGAGGGATGCTCCGCTTTGGCAGTCGCCGACACAATAGATGTTAGATTCCGGTCTGCTGACGAGCATTGTCTTTGGCGTTTGGGAGAGCGCGAGCTGTCGGACGATGGGATGATTGGAAATGCTGGGGTTGGACCTTTGTAAATGTGTAATTTTTAGACGATTAGTTTGTCTTTTGTTGTTTATCTGCTGGAACCCAGTTCGTCAAATAGAACGGACACTCATTAGCGGCTGATACTTTCAAATATC
>JAZOTG010000151.1:0-8647 GCA_045657505.1 Kiritimatiellia bacterium
CGGCTGCTCAGGGGCGTGAAGCGAGAGAAGCCCGGATCAATTCAGCGCAACCGCAATTACCACTGCAGCACCATTTGAAGCCAAGGGTGTTGAAGTCAGTCATGCAGCATCCACCAATTAAGTTCGTGACGATTGCACCAATATTCTCGGAGGCATTAAGCTCGCAGAGATTCCCACCAACATTCTCAAACCTATGGGTTGCGACCACCCATAGGGGGCGGTTACGTTGGCTGTTGAAACACTTCCGACGCATTAAAATTTCGCTCAAATCAATGAACAAGAGAGAGAAGAAAATCTTAATGCGTCGGCTGTACTTTTGAGTAGAGCAAAATAAAAGTAATGAGGGAAAATCCCTCATTACTTGATAGTAATCATAAAGCCATCCTTGGTGTAAAGCCCATCATCTTTTTTAACAAAAAGGCGACTCCCCTCACCAGGGCGAACCTTGAAATGTACTTTATCAATGTTTGCAGGCTTCTCTGCCCAGCTAATAATCTGCGTATTACTTGGTAGCTTACGCTCTCCTAAGCTTACGTAAATAGTCACAGGTTTATCATTATCCACGCCATAGGTTAACGCATTAGCACCTTCCGCAAATGCTGAAACAGACGGCAGTGCTGTAGTACGCATTGAAAGATCAATTACAGACTCATGGCGCATATTAACAGCGTAGAAATAATCATGTGCCGAAGGTTTAAATGTACCATAGACATTAATCATACCTGTACCAGCATTACTTAAACCATTATAGAGAGCCTCATAGTCATCAACATTAAATGTGCAAGTATCAGGTATATTCATCGCACAATTCATGCGCAATTTAGTACCTCTAGCCTCTACTGTCCCTGCATAACCAGGATACACCATAAAAACACCACCAGAAACATTCAACGTGCCATTGGTTATTGTAGTACCACCTCTATCAACATTTGAGGCGACGATGAAATTGCCAGATGAAGCAATATCCACATCAAGTGTATGCCCACCAAGGTCTACTTTGTAGCCATTCCAAATACGTAAATTACCATTACCAGTTGTACGCAAAGTAGAGTCTGAAACAACATCCATGTGGCCAAAAATCGCAGAGCCACCCTCTGTAGTAATACTATTAGAGTAAGTAGAAAGAACATTCCCCCTATCAAGTACGATTTTGTAATATGAGAACCAGGCAACATCATTAAACTGAAGTGTAGCATCGCGCACCAAAACCGAGCTATCTTGCGGCCCGAACAATGGAACACTAACAGCATTAATGTTAATATTTACTGTACCACCTAAAATCTCAGTACCACCTGTATAGCTCTGCGCTTTAGTTGATGAAAACGCGCCAACACCATCCTTAACAAACTTAATATTTCCTGCAATAGAAATATGTGTATTGGTTGTGTCTGTAGCATTATTCACACAGAATACAGAAACGGTCTCCTGGTTATCATTCTTAATGGTCGCTACGTTTGCATTATCAAGTCCAGCAACAGTCAACTTATGGCCATTCAAATCCACTGTTGCACCCTCAACAATTGGTAATACTGTACCAAGCCCACTCCAATCACAATCTGAAGATAAAGTACAATCCTTAATCAAAAGCGTCATGCAAGAAAGCGACTGACCTGCAGGAATATTGAAATTTGTTGGTCCTGAAATTGTGATGGATGTGTCCTTACCAGGGAGCTCACCATCCAAAACTGCACCTGCATAGTTGTAGCAAGTCCAATTAAGCGGGTCGGAAACATTATTTCTATCACCAAGTCCTGTCCAAACAGCAGTAACAACAATTGACTTATCTGGCACAAGAAGAATCTGAGTGCAATCATCAGAAAGTTTTACGGAACCACCTGGAACTTCAACAAGATCTGATATAGTTTTACCTGTAGGAAGCAAAATTCCTCTTCCCGCAGTAAAGAGAACATCTCCATTGGAAAGAGAAATCCCCGCAATGTCAATCAACATTTTAGCACCCGAAGTTAAGGAGAGCATCCCTCCTACCACAACAGAATCGGGAACAGTAAGCGTAACTCCGTCAGTAATTTTAAGCTCACCAATTGAGGACATCACTTTGAGATTATCTGAAGCATAAGCAAAACGCACATTTGCATGCCCATCACCGCGTCCACAATCAAGCGTGAGCGAATTTGCATATGGGTCTGCGTCAAACGTGAGCGTAGGATTATCGCCAACTATGGAAAAAATGGGATTACCAAACTTGCCAGTACCCATCTGCATGCTCCAATTGACGCTACCATCAAGCGGACGGAAAGGAAGCGCATAAATATTAAACGGAGAATATCCATTACCATCCCATGAGGAAGGAGCTACTTGATGACTGGAAGAAGATGTAAAATCACCATTTATTGTAAAGTACGGATTAGGCCAAGCTAGCGACCACTGCATACGCAAAGAATTGCCATCAATATTTTCACCATTAGCATCGAATCCAAGGAGAATAGCATCTGATTCTTTTCTGCCGCGGCAATCTATCTTTACACCTATGGGCTTGCCACTATCGTCAGTTGAAACAATATGTTCCCAAGAAGACATCACGCGGCCATAGTTATTCCAACTACCCAATCCTTTTACCGATATATACATATCACGAATATCAAGAATTGAACAGTTTGCAAAAACCGTCCGGCTATCTGCCGAGACATATGATGGACCATTTACATCGCGGTATATAGGTGTATCCTCCCAGACTTCAACAGATGAAATATAACAAAGCTCACCATTCTCGCCAGCGCATACAAGAAAACCATCTGTAGTAAACTGAGAGCGAACATCAGCAATATCCCAAAGTGATACACTACGATAACCGTCTAAAGTCGAAGAAGCTCCCGTTGGACCAAAATGGGCAGTAAACGAATGCCAAGTATCAGGCGATACTAAACGAAAATCCTTAGCTCCATTTTGTTTTTGAACACCCATACCATTGATACTATTTCCATTCTCTTCACCTGCAGTCCCAAATACACGCTCATCGCCCTGAATAAGGTTTAACCAAGATATGCACCATAGTGGTCTGAAAGTATTCATATCAGCCACAATAAGACTGCGGAGCTTCCCACTTTGTGCAGAGGGACAATAAAAACGAAGGCGGAGCATCCAACTCTTATCATGAACAATACCCGAAGGGAGTGGAATCTTGATGTGAGAGCCCTTAGGAATTGAAAGAGCCCAATCACCTTCTTGAAGCCCCGTGTTGACTACTCCAATTGAACCAAGAGTTCCGTCTGTCACCTCAACAGAAGAGCTTGTACCGGTACACGGTATTGCGCTTAAATTTCCGACTGACGGAGCAAGGATTGCAGCACTTGTGGGATTTTGTGGATCATAGTTATTAAAATCCCACTTACCCACCAAGCGGCCAGCATTCGCAGCAGATGAAAAGATAATTGCCGCAAAAAGAACAACTACCCCCCCCCACACAAAGACTTGATATTACATTGCATATTTATCTCCTTTCAAGTAATTAGTTTAGATATTAACAAAAGATACTATAGTTGCCATTAGTGCCATTGAAAAGGCAGACTTAGAACAATTCATATTTACACCTTTCGTGTTAATTTAACAGTATTTACCATAATATTATCAAACATTTAAAAAAATGATAGTATAACACAAAAAAAAATATCAGCCACTAAAGAGTTTCCGTTCTATTTGACGAACTGGGAATGCCATTGTAACCTATATTACAATGGCATTACATTATAGCTGCAAGGACAAAAGTATGATTAAATGCTAAGCGAAGCACAGATGTTTGCAGCACACTTATATTCTAATTATTAAAAGCTTTCTTGAGTTATTAAAATTCCAAGATAAGCTAAAAATGACGCTACCCACAAAAGCCCTTTCCATTTACCAATAGAAGACGGCAAATTTAACGAATCACGTTTAAATGCAAAAATAGCGATAGAAAGCGACAATACAATCATCGCTGGCAAATCCCTATAAAATACGCCAACCGAAGTAATATCAAATGGTCTAATCGCACCACTTACGCCAACAACCGCAAGCGCATTAAAAAAATTAGATCCTACTATATTACCAACAACAAAATCATGTTGACCCTTACGCGCAGCAGCTATGGCCGAGGCTAATTCCGGCAATGATGTTCCCGCGGCAACAATTGTAAGACCAATGAGAAGTTCTGAAACATGAAAATGCCGCGCTAAATCAACCGCTCCCCATACAAGAATATGGGAAGAACCTACAAGAAGCGAAAGCGACAGAAGCGCTGCAAGCCATGGATATCTCACAGAAACGATTTCGCTCTCGCCATTATTCTGTGATTGCGACTGTTTTTCAAGCCAACATGAAACAGGTAACAATGCGGCGAAAATAAGCAAAAGAATAATTGCATCCAATCGAGATAAACCACCACCGACCCAAGCTAATGCGCCTGAAACAAGAGATATCAATATCAGCATTATTGCAGAATAAATTGACGATATAGGCCTAATAATTATTGGGTTAATTATCGCTACAACACCTAAAATAACAGCAATATTATAAATATTAGAGCCCCATGCATTACCGAGAGCAATCTCCGAGTGACCTGAGTATGCTGAAATTGCAGAAACAGCCAACTCTGGAGCCGAAGTACCAAAGCCTATAACAACCATTCCAATTATAAAAGGCGGCACACCAAGATTATTGGCCAACGATCCAGAAGCATCGACAAATCGATTCGCGCTCCAAGTAAGAGCCCAAAGCCCAACACCAATAAACAAAGCCGCTACAAGAAAAGGAATATCGCTATACATTACTTTTATTACCCTTTTTAAATTGTCAAATCAACTATCGTACCTATAAACTCAACAATAATATTTTCTTTAACCATAAATTATATCAAAAACTCGTCTACAACATAAAGCCGCTTAACGCTTTTTCATGCCGCCCAAATTATACCTCTGAGGTGGCTGGGGTTTACCAAGACCAACACCTTTTGTCATCAAGTCTTTAAGCTCTCCAAAATATTTAGCGTATACGCCACGAGGCTGGCAATTACGACGCTTACAAACGGCGGCGGCCATACCCACTACCTCGCCCATCATCCCTGTCGTACGCATAACCCTAACCGTACCGAGCGCAACATGAGTAACCGAAATATTACGCCCTGCCATAAAGAGGTTTTTGATATTGCGTGAATAAAAACAGCGATATGGTATCGCATACCCCGAATGCACCGCATGCCTGCAAATTGATCTGAATGGGTCGTCTGGGAAATACCGCGCATTCGACGGCATAGGATAATGAAGATCAATAGACCATGTCGTCCAACAAGTGCCGTCAGGCATTGAACGATTCTCCATAATATCTTGTTCTGTAAGAATATAATCACCCATCAATCGCCTGGACTCCCGTTTGCCGGCAACATAAGCCACCCAATTAAGCGCAAGATCGGCCCACTCCGCCTTGCGAAGACCACAGCTTTTAATGTATGCCCAGTTTGAATAAACCGCCAGCATCCCATAGTCGCGCACATATTCGAAATTTGAAATTTGATTGCGGTTCATTCCGGTCTCCCAGTCCCAATCGCCACGTTTAAGATAACAGCAATTAGTTTCAGAAATTTTCAACATCCACGGCTGAATCGGAAATACCGCTCCATTTTCTTCACGCGTATTCCATTGAACACTCGCCCCCATAGTCATTTTATCTGCTCGATCAGGAGCAAGGCTCTCACCTGTTTCGTCACGACCTTCCCTACCGATGCGATAATCGGCTCCGGCTAATGCGCCGACTGCACCATCACCAGTACAATCCGCAAAAAGAGGTGCGGCAAAACGTATCCTCCGCCCGTCAATAGTGCCACGGCCAGTCACAAATTCGATAACACCGTCATTCGTTTCTGCCCCGACAATTCTTGTGTTAAAATACAATTTAATATTTTCTTCTGCGAGTACTGCATCCAACTTACGCTTATCTTCATATCTCTCGCCCGACATCGCATTGCCGCCCCGAGCTGGCCCTATTTCGGCAACGACATCGCCTAAACGTGGGTATTCACCAATATTGAGCCTTCCGCCAAGATGAACACGCACCTCAGATGAATTTGCACCGCCCAAAACAGGACGATCAGTAACAAGCGCAACCTTTAACCCAAGCCTGGCTGCAGAAATCGCAGCACAAATCCCAGCTACACCACCGCCACAAACAACAAAATCTGCATTAACCATCTCGTCGGGCTCCGCCATTACCGACCACCTTATGTCCGACGGTGCTTTTTCTCCAGCAGTCAAACACACAGCATCGGCTCTTCCGTCAAAACCTGTTTTATCTACAAGCGAAAGCATATGCTCTCCTACATCAAGTTCAGCCGTACCAACCTTATGCCAAGCCCACGCACTACTACAGTTTGTACCAAGTTTTTCGGCGAACTCAAATCCGTCTACAGAAACAGCAAAAACGCCTGCGGGAGTTTTACTCCAAGGAGCAGTCCAATTTTTTGTGCGAACAAAAATATTATACTTACCGGATTTACTTATTTTAAATTTTGTTTGTGCATTATCAACAGGTTTCCCGAGCCCATGCGCAATAAGATAACTTGATCCCATTTCATCAATAAACTAAGAATCAATAGACCACCCGCCCTTGTCATCAAAACATTCACACTCCAAAATTATATTTTCTTTTTCGGAAGTGCTTGCCACACAAAAAAGATTAGCCGACATTACTGCAAGCAATACAACAAACGGCAACATAAGAGTTTTCACTCTTTCACTCCTATTATTACTTTTGCAAAGAAAACATTCTTATCTGCGCCCTTTGCGCATTAACCATACAATCAACTCTGCGGCATAATCGGTTTGAATCATCGTAGCGCCCTGATCCAACACCCAGCCCCAATTTGCCTCTGGATCAAGAAGAGCGCGCTTGTCGCTGTGACTTGCGGAAAGATTATCCCACATCGTATTCACCCACAGGCGTGGCGAACCTTTTACTTTCATGACCTCACCGAATGTTGTGGCATGTTCTGGCTTGTCGACGCAGATTTCATACATAGACGCCTTCCTTGGCTCCATCTCCAACCACAGCGGAAGATTATGCGCGGCCTTCTTATGCTTCCTCCAGCAAAATTGAATGACAGGCATGTAAAGTAGCGTGCCGTTTTCTACATCTTTCCAATACGGACCAAAAAACTTACGCGCGTCATCTGGAGCGTGCAGCGATTTGACCAGCACCTCCTTCAAGGCTCCTACGGCCGCAACTGCGTCAAGGATTTCCCTTGGGTGCGCGGTAAACTTATCGATATTCATTATAATCTTGCCGCGCGTCAGTTCCAACGCCTCTTCAAGCGTCAGAATCTCATAGTCTGTCGCCTTACCCTTAGCATCGCGCATCTTAAACTTCTTTATCTCATCAAGAGTATAATCTGCAACTTTGCCCTTGCCGGTTGTAGTGCGATCAAGCGTTGCATCGTGGTTAAGAATAAAACGCCCGTCCTTAGTCCTTTGCACGTCAAGTTCGACAATATCCGCACCGAGCGCGATAGACGAGAGAATCGCGCCCTTGGAATTCTCCGGGAAGTTACGCCAATCGCCACGATGCATCGCGACAAAAACATAATTGCGATCGCTTGATAAAATCTTCTCACGTATCTGCTCCGTCCGCGTCGCGGCACTCACGCAAACCGCAAGAAACGCAAAGAACGAGAATACTGCAAATCTAAGATTCATATTTTTAATCCTTAAAAGTTAAGGCCTGTTTTATTGACAAATTCTTCGACAGCGCGGCGGAAGGCTGAAAAATCAAAAGCATTGTTCACCGCTCCCTTATATCCATAGGGCTTACCGAGCTTTTTAAGCGCCTTCTCGACCTCTTCCCTCTTCCTTCTTCCCTCTTCCTTCAAAATCCTCATCTTCTCTGCCGCGACTACACCGGCACGAAGCGAGATAAGGCGTGAAGAGAGTTCTCCGCGCGGATAGATAAGGAACGTGTCGCCCGGACGCCAGTGGAGATTGCCTCTGCGGACAGTCTTAAAGGACGCATCGTCATACGGATCTTTAGGCCATGAATTTGCCGCCCAGCGAAGGAAGCCGTCGAAACCCGTAATACCGGGATACGCGCCGAGCCAAAATCCCTCATCGGCGGGGCTGTCCATAAATGTATTCGGGTGCATCGCCGTAGCGCAGACATAAAACGTCGTCTTAAAGCCTTTTTGGCGGCGCGGTTCTAACTCATCGAGAAGTTTAGGGTGTTTTCTCAAATGGATAAGCCCCTGGCAATAATTGTCGATATTCATTCCGCTAAATTCAGACGGGCTCTTGTTGCCCGCCATAGCGACCTTCATGCCGGGAGCCTTCTTCTGAATGAAAGCGATAATCTTCTTTACATCATCGGGCGCACGTTCATCCATCGCGATATACGCGTCGTTAAACCAACCCTTGGCTTCCAAATGCTTTTTGAAATCAACCAAAAAGTCCCCCCAGTAATCCTCAAACTCGTCAGTTCCCGGCAGATACTTCTCACGCCTCTCAACCAACCCCTTCCCTCGTACTTCCTCCTTCCACGACACCCTATACCCCCAGGGACACATCGTGTAGCAGGCGATATCGGGACCTAAGCCGCACCTGCGGCCGAACTCAACGTACTCGTCAAAAATCGTATAATCAAACTCCCACTTGCCGTCCGCTTTCTTAACTCGGCC
>JAZOTG010000152.1:0-1531 GCA_045657505.1 Kiritimatiellia bacterium
CACCCCAAGCATACACACAGCAGTAGCCATCCCCACAGCAATAAGCATGTACATGCCTGAAACCCGCCAGTTTGAGCAAAGCTCGGGGAAGGCCGAATCAGGATTGGCGGACGGCGAAAAAAACAGATAGTCGCCGGCATATTTCAAGAGCCATCCCGAAACGTCGGTATAATAAATCATCAGGATGAAACAGCCTGATGCAAGCACCGCACCGACACGACGCCAAAACACAGAGTACCTCGCTGGTGAAAGAGTGCCGAGCGCCGCAGCAAGACTTCTACCCGCGCCGCGACCGACTCCAAGCTCAACAGCCAGTAGAGGAAAGCCGAGAACCGCAAGAAACAGAAGATAAACAAGGACAAATGCCGCTCCGCCGTTTTCGCCCACGACATACGGGAAACGCCATACATTGCCAAGGCCTACCGCCGAGCCGGCCGCAAGCAT
Organism: Kiritimatiellia bacterium; assembly: GCA_045657505.1. Classification (GTDB taxonomy): domain Bacteria; phylum Verrucomicrobiota; class Kiritimatiellia; order RFP12; family UBA1067; genus UBA1067. The sequence continues at coordinate 445 of JAZOTG010000152.1, forward strand.
GAGAAACCCCAATCTGCTAGATAATTTCTCGCGCATTTCAACACCCCTGTTTATGACGGCAGACCATTCTGCTGGGCGACAAGTCCGTCTCCTCCGTAACGCTTGCGCAAAAGAGGCTTTTCGATCTTACCGGTAGGATTGCGAGGCACATCGGCAAAAATGATACGGCGCGGACGCTTGTACCTCGGCAACGAAAGGCAAAACTCGTCAATCTCGCTCTCACTCAGCGCCATTGACTCTTTAACCGAGACTATCGCAGCTGCAATTTCGCCAAGACGCGAATCGGGAAGACCGATGACAGCCACATCTTTGATTGCCGGATGGGCGCGGAGAAAATCCTCGATTTGCACCGGATAAAGGTTCTCGCCTCCTGAAATTATAACATCCTTGGCCCGGTCGACGAGATATATAAAACCATCGCGCTCTTCAGCCATATCGCCGGTAAGAAGCCAGCCGTCTGGCTTCAATATTTCGGAAGTAGCCTGGGGATTGCGGTAATATTCCTTCATGACACCGGGGCCTTTAAGCGCCAATTCGCCCACTTCGCCGGGAGCCACCGGAGTAACACCGTCAGACGCGACTATTCTTGTCTGCCACCCATACCCCGCGATTCCGATTGCGCCCACTTTATCTATATTCTCGATGCCGAGATGCACCGCTCCCGGACCGGTAGACTCTGACAACCCGTAATTAGTGTCGTAATCATGATTGGGAAACACGCTCTTCCAGCGCTTTATTAAGGCCGGCGGCACTGGCTGGGCACCGATATGCATCAAACGCCACGCCTTCAAATCATATTCATCGATTTTAACGGCACCGCTGTCGATGGCATCAAGAATATCCTGCGCCCACGGCACAAGCAGCCATACGATCGAGCAGCGCTCTTCGCTAACGGCACGAAGGATCCACTCGGGCTTAACCCCCTTCAGCAAAACCGCCTTGCCCCCAACGAGGAAACTTCCGAACCAATGCATTTTTGCGCCTGTATGGTAAAGCGGCGGAATGCACAAAAACGTATCGACTTTAGTTTGGCCGTGATGGTTCTGTTCTACCTTGCAGCTGTGCAGCAGGCTCCCATGCGTAAGAA
>JAZOTG010000153.1:0-4006 GCA_045657505.1 Kiritimatiellia bacterium
CCAAGAACGGTTCCTGGTATGCTTCGGGCGTTACCGACAAAAACGAGCGCACTTACAATCTCGACACCTCATTCCTCGGCAGCGGAACATGGAAGGCCGAAATTTTCCGTGACGCGTCCGATTGCAACGAGTCGCCATCTAAGTTTGTTCATGAAACAATAACCGTCAAGGCCGGCGAGAAAATCAATATTTGGATGGCGCGCGGCGGCGGGTTTGCGATTCACTTCACGAAATAATTCTGCAATGATATAATATCCAATTATGAAAATTGGATGTCATCTATCATCAAGCGGCGGGTATCTGGCCATGGGCCAGACCGCCGTTTCTATTGGCGCTAATGTTTTCCAGTTCTTTACCCGCAACCCGCGCGGCGGTGCGGCGAAGCCGATAGACAAGGCCGATGTGGTAGCCTTTAACGAATTTGCTGCTTTGAATTCCATTGGTCCCATTCTTGCGCACGCCCCCTACACCTTAAATGCGGCGGGCGCGGAGGCGCGCGTAAGGGAGTTCGCCGAAACGACAATGGCAGACGATCTCCACCGCCTTGAGATGACGCCTGGGGCGATGTATAACTTCCATCCCGGTTCGCATGTCGGGCAGGGAGCCGATAAAGGCATAGAGTTGATCTCCGGGATGCTCGTGCGCATATTCGAATCGTTCGGCAAAATGCCGTCAACGGTCGTGCTTCTTGAGACGATGGCGGGCAAGGGTTCTGAGATCGGCCGCAATTTTGAAGAGATACGGGCGATAATTGACAGGACCGGCCTGCCTCTCGGCGTCTGCCTTGACACATGTCACGTGTGGGACGGGGGCTATGATATAGTCGGCGATCTTGAAGGTGTGCTTGCCGAGTTTGATGAAATAATCGGCATAGAACGGCTCAAGGCTGTCCATCTCAATGATTCGATGAATCAGTATTCTGCACATAAAGACCGTCATGAAAAAATAGGCAAGGGCAAGATCGGTCTTGAGGCCATGGCTGGTATCATCAACCATCCTCTCCTGAGGGATCTGCCGTTTTATCTCGAAACGCCCTGCGATCTTCAGGGGTATAAGGAAGAGATTGCGATGTTGAAAGGAATGCGAAAGTGAAAATTTTCCGTGAACCGCAGAAATTGCAGAAATGGGCGAGAGCGCGTTCGAAAGCGGGGGCGAGAATCGCTCTTGTGCCCACCATGGGCTATTTGCACGAAGGGCATTTGAGTCTGATCGCCGAAGCAAAGCGCCGCAAGGCAGACGAAATAATCGTCAGCGTCTTTGTGAATCCCGTTCAGTTCGGGCCGAATGAAGATTATGCGAAGTATCCGCGAGACGAAAAGGCCGATTTGAAAAAGTGCCGCGCCGCGGGTGCGACAGCGGTGTTCTTCCCGACCCCCGAAAACATGTACCTTGACATGCATTCGGCGTATGTCGATGAAGAGCGGCTCTCGAAGGGCCTCTGCGGGGTGCGCCGCCCCGGGCATTTCCGCGGAGTGTGCACGGTTGTTGCGAAGCTTTTCAATCTGGCGTGTCCCGACTTTGCCGTGTTCGGCAAAAAGGATTATCAGCAGGCGCAGGTTATAAAGCGCATGGTGCGCGATCTGAATTTTCCGATCGAGGTTGTGGTTGCTCCGATAGTGCGCGAGAAAAGCGGCCTTGCAATGTCGTCCCGCAATGTGTATCTTTCAGAGAAAGAGTCTTCGAGGGCTCTTGCGCTCTCAAGGCTGCTGGCGAGCGTTGAAACGGGCAGGAGTGCGAAGGTTGAGATTTCGCGGATTCGCAGGGCTCTTGAAAAGGAGGGTCTTGTTGTCGATTACGTTGAGATTGTCGACGGCGAAACTCTCGCGAGCGTGCCGAAGACGGCGAATGGCGTTTGCGTGCTCGTTGCCGTGTACAACGGCAAAACGCGGCTCATTGACAACCGGGTGCTTTAATCTGCGACGGGGAGGCGCCGGCCTATGACAGCCAAGATGGTGATCGAAAAGAAAAAGGATGCACGTGCGTTAGGGTCGGCCGAGATTCGCGAATTTATCGAGGGCTTTACGGCGGGCGTCATTCCGGACTATCAAATGAGTGCGCTTGCCATGGCAATCTGCTGCAACGGCATGACAGATCGCGAGACGGCCGATCTTACCGACGCTATGATGCGTTCGGGCCGGTGTCTGAAGTGGGACGGCTGCCCGTGCCCGACGGCGGATAAGCATTCGACGGGCGGAGTCGGCGACAAACTTTCATTCATTGTGCAGCCTGTCGCCGCCGCGTGCGGACTTGCCGTGCCTTCGCTTGTCGGCCGTTCACTCGGGTTTACGGGCGGCACGGCAGACAAACTGGAGGCCATACCCGGCTACAACGCGTCGTTGACGATCGAGCAATTTCAAAAGACGGTTGCGCAGTGCGGCCTGTCAATGTCGGAGCAGACCTCGGAGATAACTCCGGCCGACAAAAAACTGTATGCGTTGCGTGACGTAACCGGAACGGTCGCTTCAATTCCTTTGATCGTCTCGTCTATTCTTTCAAAGAAACTTGCAGAAGGGGCGTCAACGCTCGTCTTTGATGTCAAATGCGGCGCCGGTGCGTTTATGAAGACGCGCGAGGACGCGGTGGAACTGGCAGGCAGACTTGTCAGCGGAGCGCGTTCTGCGGGAAGAAAAGCGGCGGCGCTCGTGACAGACATGAATACACCGCTCGGCGCTGCGGTGGGGAATGCGAACGAGGTCGCCGAGGCGCTTGAAATTCTGCGAAACGGCAAGGCGTATCTGCAGAGGGGCGATGTCGCGCTTGCAATTGAACTCGCCTCGCTCATGGTTTCGCTTGCGAAAGAAATTCCGCTGGACGAGGCGAGGCGGCAGTGCGGGGAGAGCCTGTGTAATGGCGCGGCGCTGAGGAAATTCGAGGAGATGGTTGCCGCGCACGGGGGCGATATTTCGCGGTTTCAGGAAGTGTTGCGCAAGCCGCGTTCGCGGTTCAGAGTCCAGGCGATGCGCTGCGGATATGTTACCGCCATTGATGCGCAAGCGGTTGCGCGCGCGGCGTTCCGTTTGGGCGCGGGGCGCAAGGAGGCAGGCGATGCTGTCGACCCTCTTGCGGGAGTGACAATTTCCGCTTTTGTCGGAACAAAGGTCGCATTGGGCTCGCCGTTGTTTCTGCTTGAAAAATCAGGCGGCCCCGACGGTCTTGAATCTGTTGCGGCCGATCTGCTGAAGGCTTTTACGATATCGCCGGTTCCGGTTGAAAACAATGCGCTTATTCTTGAGCGCATTCTCTGAGCTGACGGGAGAGCGAGATGGTCAATCACGAGAAGCTTCGAAAAAAGTTTCCTGTAAAAAAAGGCGCCGGTCTGCAGAATCGCAAAATGCAAATCAAGAAGGGCATTGAAGCGGAATATCAGCGCAAGCGGGCGGAGATGGGGCTGGCGGAGAGAGAAGTGCGTCGGGGCGTGCGCTATTATGCCGTGATAATAATTGCAATGGCGATAGTTGGCTGCTTCGTAGGTTCGTCCATATACAAGCGCGGAGGGATAGACATAGCGGGCCTTGACAGAAAAAAGGCTCAAAATTCCGTTTTGAACATCGCCATTGCGCTTGGCCGTTACAGGTACCATGTTGGGTTTTATCCCTCCACCAGTCAGGGGCTGGAAAGGCTCGCGGAGAAGCAGGTTAAGGAACGCGGCTGGCTTGGCCCGTACATTAAAGAGATCAGGAAAGATCCGTGGGGCAATGATTATGTGTACGAGTGCAGGCCTGCCAATCCATATCCCGTGCTTTATTCCAAAGGTCCCGACGGCAAGGCGGGGACTGTAGACGATATTATTCCCGCACATGAAGCCTTTGATGCGGCTTTTCGCGACACGTCATGGACAGAAGGCTGGGTGCCGTGGCATTTGCGAGATGTGATTCTTGCCGACAGCAAGGTGCATAAGGAGATGATAGAGCGGCAAGTGGCGGCGGCGCTCGGCGCCTCGCACGGCGATGGAGGGAGCATTTGTGTAAACGCCGGCTGGAATTTATTGACATCTCCGGCCGCCGCT
>JAZOTG010000154.1:0-11324 GCA_045657505.1 Kiritimatiellia bacterium
GCAATATGACAAAAAAGAAGTGTTACATTTGTATTACATTTTCATTACATTTTTGTAATACTTCTTTGGGGACACTCCCCACATTTAATGCGGTTTTTGCTATGGCTATTTGGGGACACACCCTAAAAAATGGGGAGTGTCCCCAAGGGGGTGAGTATTCAGCAGTTAACAAGTTATACAGTGTTGCGAGCTGCCGGTTTGACAGTGAAGTTCGAGGTTCGAGTTCGAGAATGGAATTTCATCCCTCCTCTGTTCGACTTCGACTATCAACATCGACTCTCCCTCTCCCCCTCTCCACGGCTAAAGAAAAACATCCACAAATCAACACATATCAGCACAAATCAATTTGCGGAAATATGTGACGATTTGTGGACCTCTGTAATGAAGTGTGGACAGTCCCCCAAGCCATTTTAGAACGGCCAAAGCGCCTTGCGCTTCTTCTTGCAGGGAGATGCCTCGCGCTGACGCTGGCACTTACGAGAATATTCTGCAGTATATTCGTCCTCAAGGTTCGTGTCGTTTGGCCTTGTATTGAACACGAACTGCGACATGCCCATACCTCCTGACCCAACAAAATTCCAATCGCCGTATATCTTACCGTAAAGTGCGGAAACAAGCCGCCCCTCTGCATCCACTTTTGTCCTTGTTCGGAAAACAAGGTACTTGTCAGATTTAAATTGCGCAGTGTATTCTGGCATCTTAACAGGCGACTGATCAAACCTATACACAAAAGACTGCCGATAAACCGCATTCGTGTCGGCATGATAGACACTCTCAAATTCAGACATATTTGTTCTATCCAACTCGTATGCGCCAGCATAGAGATTGTTTGTAAACGAAACCTCCATTGTCATGTTGTAATCATCTGGTGTTGGGTTATTAAGCGTGAAGCGAAGAAGCATAGGCACCTTAAAAGATGTTCTCCCATTTTTGAAAATCATAGGCTGGGGTCTATGATCTTCTTCAAAATAATTGTTCGCTGAGAATCATAAGGTTGCCATTTGCCTTCTTTAACTTTAGGGTCTGCTAATGTTGCACGATATGAAAAACGAAAATCCGTTTTATAACATCCATCCTTTGTGATGCGCAATGACAAAAAATTAGTACATTTGCCTTTAATCATGAATTCCCCGTTCGTGTTTGTGTATCCGTCAACGGATACATAGTCATTATACCCATCTCCAGTTTGCAATCCTCCCCATATCTTGGCAGCTTCTACCGGGGCACCGTCTTGATCTATCACTCGTATATGCTCCATTACAAGCGCACCATGTGTTATAGCATTATAAAGTGCCATCTGCTCTCTACTTGCCCCTGCCGCAATCAGAATCAGCGAGAATATAAGGCAGAGTAAGATTGTCAAGTTTTTCTTTTGAGGCTTCCTTTCGTTTTCAGTTCATCGTAAAAAAGATTACAATTTTTTATTCAACATATCTAAAGTGTCAGCATCAAGTTTCACGTCAGATATTTTCTCCGTATCCGTTTTCGGGAGAAATGTCTTCGTAAACCAATCCATCCCGACTTCCCATTTCGGATTAAATTTCTCAGAATCGACATATGCCCAAAGTCTGTTTCTAAAGAGCCTTGCCGCGGTGCAATTCGCAGAAACATTAAGTCCGCAAACCAAAAGACGTCCTTTGCCGACTTTAACCTCAAAGCATGGTGAAATGAAGTAGGAGTGATGAAGATCTGGAACGACCGTTATAAGCGGGCGAAAATCTTTGGGCAGCCCTTCAAGCCTGTGGGATGTCGCGTTCAATCTTCCATCGGTAAATAATTTACGCCAAAATTCATCCAGCCAATAATCGCATCCTGTAGATTCCAGAAGAGGATGATCGGCTTCCACAACAGCACCAAAGCCAATATGCTTATTGTTTGTGGCAAAAAGCCCAGTTGACCAATAAATGGGTGAGAATGTCGTGATATCGCTTTTCACGCTCTTGCCCGTATACACAACCCGCCCTCCGGCAGCGAGACACTCGACCGCATCGGCGGGAATGGAAGTTACAAGCACATCCTTTGGCGGCTTCTCACCGACAGGAAGACGCGGGAAAACATAAATGCGCCAGGAGTTATCTCCAAATTTAAGTTCGGCACGGCGCGGAACATCAAACGAGGAAAGCGGGACAGAAATTTCACCTACCTTTGCAAGTTCACCTGCATTAATCGACCGCTCTGCACACGCCCATCCCTGATGACGGCCGAACGTCCAGCGCCAGCGAGTCCCCTTCGGCAGTGAAGACGCCGTTTCATTCCTGACAAGCAACTCAGCCTTAAACGTCTCATTTGACGTCCAAAGAAATTTTGGAAATTTAGCAAGGCAAGGAACAGTGCTCATCAGGGCGGAGAATGGCGCGACTTCTCCAAGTGCCGGCTTTGCGTCAAAAAACGCATCGTACCAGCCGACAAGCGCCTCGCCCTGACCGGTGTAATCTCGCATCGAAAGAAATGTTATGCCGTCGCACGATGGCGTGCGCAAAAAACCTTCTGTCTCAAGTTTGTAAAAATGGCGGCTTGTCTGCATTGAAGCGGAATGAAACTCGCGGGCGAAACGAAATGTATTGTTGGAAATCGCCATTTCCCGCATGGGATGCCAACGCCACGGAACGAGAAGCCCATTGAATTTCGGAATTTGCTCATCCCATACAGGATATACCGGCCACTGGCCGATTTCATGTGCAATGACCGGGATTGGCGCTTTTGAATAGACATTCTCATAATCGTAATTTGCGCCGCCGTCGAACTTTCCGCGGGCATGCCCGAGCCCCGGATAATAATGCGTCACCATAAAATCATCGCTGCGAGCAACCTTACGGGCGGTTGAACACATCGTAAGCTGGCGAGGATCGTATTCCTTCTGCGCTGACATGAATTTATTTAATGCGTCGAAATTGCAATACCCAAGTTCATTTCCAAATGTGGATGAAACCATAGACGGATGATTCCCGTACGCATCAGAAACAGCCTTGATTTCCCGCCGGAGCCATGAATCAAGCCCCTCGTTTCCGCACCCCGCAAAACTTGACCTTATCCCGTGCTCATTCCAGTAGGCAAGTTCGCAAAAAATCATCATGCCTAATTCATCAGCAGCGGCAAATGCCGCTTCAGGAGGGGTCCAGGTATGAAGCTGTATTGCATTCATTCCGTTATTGCGCTGAATTGTAAAATATCTGACCCAATCGCGTTTTGCCATAGAAGGATACCCCGTGAGAGGGAAATGGCAATTATCAATGTCCGCACGGACAAAAAGCGCCCGGCCGTTGATCATAAGCCTGTTGCCTTTACGTCCCAACGTCCTAAACCCGAATCGGAACTTTTTTGCAAATCCCTTATGGCGGATTTCAACATTGTAGAGACGGGGGTTGAACTCATCCCAGGATTGAGGCTCTTCGGCAAGGCTTGCGCACACCATTATGCGCCCCTCCGCGTAAGGCGAAGGAGATGTCTCGAATTTTGTAAATTTCAGAGTGTCGGAGATTATCGTCTCATCGTTTGCGATAAATCCTTCGGGGACTTCAAAACGGACTTTTCCACCGGCGGGATAGTCGGCAAAGACACGTGCTGCACAAAGCGGATTTTCTGCACGCAATTCAATCTTGCCAATTGCGCCATGCCATACGCTCTGCATCCATTCACCATATCCGTGCGCCTTCATCGCGACACCGTATTGACGCGAATTATCAATTTCTATCTCAATGAGATACTCGCCCTCCTTGAGGGAATGCGCAGGGATTTTATAAACATGGGGAACGGAAAGCGAATCACAAAAACCAAACGCACGTCCGTCAACTTTAAGACTGCTCGTCCACATTACACGCTCCAGGGAAGCTCCAACGGCATTGCCACCTCTTCTTTAGTAAGCATCACCTTGCGGGAATAAGTAGCCTTCCCGTAATATTTATATTTACGTGCAAGCGCGGTTTTGGAAGTCCGCTCCTTATATTGGTCAAAATGTTTTTTTGTCTGCCTTTCTCCAAGTCCTGCATCTGCGAGGGTACCCGGAAGATGAACTTTACCCGAAATATTTTTTCCCCTGACAAACCATTCGCCCGAAAGATCCATTGCCGTGGAATGTGTTATCCCTGCAGCATTTACCTTAGTGAAAAGCGCAGAGACAACAGCCACTGCAGTAAAAAAAACTTTTTTCATATTCATAAGTTTGACAAAGCCGGCAGGATTATACTTAAACGGCACGGCAAATTGCCACTGCATGCTTTCCTTGTCATGGCGGTTTTTGTTTAACCTTTCGCCAATGAAACGTCCACGTCGAGCCATGCGGATGATCAGGCGATGACTCCGATTCGGAAATTCCAGGCGCCCGCTGGCGCGGCAATCATTTCGAAGCCTATTGGACAGGCACAAAGGTTGTTTTACCGCCTTTTGCCGATGTAACAGACAAATCTTTCACCCGCCTTATGCTCACCGGGCAAAGGCAAAATCAGGAACCGTTCTGTCACAAGCGAGTCGGCAATCTCCTTGCCGCCGGCGTTTGTAAGGACATTGCCGTACGGAAACTTGTTGAGCAACGCCACAACCGGGCTTGAACCGCGCACCTTCTCCATTCCCGAAAGATTGCAATCCCGCGTAAAGACGACCTCGACTCTCTTGCCTTTTACATGCACCTTGTAAGGCATTCTGTCTTCCGGCATTCTGATAGACTGCGCCGGATCGCCGTAGAAAGCAAATGTGTCGCGGTCGTAGCCGAGCCCCTTGTTGTCAAGCCCTCCGTGCTTTTTTGTCTGGCACCAGAGCAGGCGCTGATTGACGATGAACATGGACTCCGCCATAGAATAGCGGCCGTTTTCAAACATACCTTTTACACCCCAGCCCATAAAACCGTACCATGAGGGCACCGTGTAGCCGGCAAAATTCTCCACCCCCGCCGTATGCATCCATGCCGTTGCCATGCATGCACGGCCGTCCACATGGCCTATGAGGCAGTTGCCCGCGCCGATATACACTTTTACCGAGGCGTTTGTAAGCGCGTGACGCGCCTTGCCGCCCGGCTCCTCAAAAAAGAGGCCGGCCTGCGAAGTATGTTTGAGCAAACCGCAGTTTTTGTTGAAGATAATCTGCCAATTGCGCTCGGTTGCATGGCCGCTCGTCGAAAAATAATCGACCGGCACCGTATTAAAACCATGGGCATACACCTTGGAAACATTGCCGAGCGTCTCTACCTTTTCATTTTCGCCGCCGGGCTTTTTCATCCAGAAATTATCCGGAGTGCGCTCATCGGATGCCAACCCCGCGCTCCACTTGTCAAGAGTGGTCTTGCCGCCCATACTCGTGGCAATAGACTTGATGGTGCGCACCATCGGAGCCTGCACAACCTTAAGAGCGTCCGCAGCCGTATAACCGGTAACGACGCCCCAGATTGCATCACCGTAAGGGTCGTCATCTATCTGGCGAAGCGTCTGATAGGCGGCTTTGACGAACTCGCGCCCCACGGCCTCCGGCTGCGCTACAAAACACACATATTTAGGGCGGATCTTTTTCAACTTTTTGAGCAGCTCGGGCAAACCTTCCGTTCCATTGTATTTAACTGCTACGCCGTTGTGCTTCTTAACAAGAGCATCAACCACCCCAGTCCATTCATTTGTTTGCGCAGAAGCATCGACGGCAACTACATATGCCTTGTATGACGGGCTGGGCTTTGCCTGTGCAATAAATGCGGCAGCCGATATAATTGCGACTGCCGCCACTTTTATTATTATGCTTTTATTCGACATATGCCTTACTCCTTTTCATCAGCAAGTGAACATTTAAATTAGCCGCTGTTGCGGCGCGAAAATTCACAGCCGCAGTAATTCTGGCGATAAAGCCCGAGTTCTCGCGAACGAACGGTGGACTTTTTAAAACCGTCGTGTTTTTTGAAATCCTCACGCAGAAACATCGCCTTGCCCGCAGAGACCTCCTCGCCCGCCGCGAACAGCAGTCCCGATGGCTTATGCGGACTTACCGTCAATGATGTTGTAAACGCGTCAAAACCGTTTTCTGCCGCATATTTTGCCGCCCGCGACATACTGAACCTAAAACAGCGAGCGCAGCGAGCGCCCTTTTCCGGCTCATTCTCAAAACCTTTTGCCACCTCGACAAGCCATTGCGTATGATTATATTCATCAAACACAATCTCTACACCGTCCTCCGCCGCAAGTTCACTCGCCGAATCGGAGCGCTTTTTGAATTCGGCAGGAGTATCGATGTTTGAATTGGAAAAGAAGAGCGCGACCTCATGCCCCAGCTCTTTAAGACGCGGCACGCATGCGCATGCGCATGGCGCGCAGCATATGTGCATCAGCACCTTCATTTTACAGGAAAAGCCCCGCCCGCAACTTCGCCAACGTAGGCGGAGAACGCCTTGCGAACCTCGTCCGCAAGATTTGCATAACGCTTAACAAACGAAGGAGCCGACTCGTTAAGCCCCAGAAGATCATGCATCACAAGCCACTGTCCGTCGCAGTCAGGACCGGCGCCAATACCAATTGTGGGTATTGACAGCGCTTCTGTAATTTCTGCCGACAGATCGGCAGGAATACATTCAAGCGTGACGGCAAATGCGCCCGCGTCCTGCACCCTGAGCGCATCGTTTAAAATCTGCTTTGCAGACTCGGATGTTTTGCCCTGCCTTTTAAAGCCGCCATACTCGTTCACACTCTGCGGCGTCATGCCCACATGGGCGAGAACGGGAATGCCGGCAGATGTCATGCGCCTTATAAGCGACTCGACCCTGACACCACCCTCGAGTTTTACCGCATCGGCACCCGACTGAATGCATTTTACGGCGTTTGACATGGCCAGATCGTCGCCGCACTGATAACTTCCAAACGGGAGGTCGGCAACCACCATCGCGTTTTTCACGGCCCTCGCCACCGCCGCCGTCGCCGAAACCGTCTCCTCTATTTTAACGGGAAGAGTAGTCTCATAACCAAGCATTGTCATGCCCATAGAATCGCCCACGAGAATTACAGGCACTCCGGATTCATCGGCCAAACGCGCAAAACACGAATCGTATGCTGTGCAGCAACCGAGTTTTTGCACGCCCTTTGCGGCACGGACGCTCGCTACATTCCACTTTTTCATTCAATCCTCCGAAACTACTGATGAATATTGCCACGGCTCGGATGGCTCTTGGCCTTAGGCTTTTCAAGCTTTAAAAATGTTGCAAACCTGAGTGCCTCGGCGGTAATCTCATCACCCGTCGTGTCGGGCATCTGCGAAAGATCCATTTCATGGTCTTGATGCGTGTGATGAAACTTTGACTTGGGCTTTACTATATTGCGCAGCTCCGCCTTGAATTTATCGATGCCGTCGCGTGATTCGCATGATATGGCAATCGGGCACACGCCGGTCTCTTTTTCAAAGCGCGCAAGGTTTTCAGCCGAACACTCAACATCCATTTTATTGGCAACAACAAGGAACGGACGCGAAGAAAGCTCGGACGAATACTCCTCAATCTCCTTTTTGAGCACCTTGAAATCATTCCAGGGCTCGCGATTGTCGGTGCCTGCCATGTCGATGATGTAAACAAGCACTTTTGAACGCTCAAGATGCTTAAGAAAAGCCAATCCAAGTCCAACGCCCTTTGCCGCACCCTCAATTATTCCGGGCACATCAGCAAGAGTAACCTTTGCCCAATCGTCGTACACCAACGTGCCTACGATCGGATTGAGTGTGGTAAACGGATAACTTGCGATTTTAGGCGTAGCGGAGGAGAGAACCGTAAGAAGAGAGCTTTTGCCTGCATTGGGAAAGCCCAAAAAGCCGGCATCGGCAATGGTTTTAAGCTCAAGCCTCAAGCGGCGCTCTTCACCCTCGCCGCCTGGAGTGTGCTCTGTTGGAGCCTGATTTACAGACGACTTAAAATGCACATTACCATAGCCGCCGGCACCGCCTTTTGCCACAATGACGCTTTGACCGCTTTCAGTTATATCGGCAACCAAAAGGCCGGTTTCGTCATCGTAGACCTCGGTGCCGAGGGGGACGTTGACAACGAGGTCTTTGCCGCGCTTGCCGAACATTTTCTGTCCCTGGCCCGGGCCGCCGTCCTGAGCAATGCATTTTGGATCGTAATAGAGCGAAAGCAAAGAATTGACATGCTCCGAAGCCTTGAAAACCACATCGCCGCCGCGCCCGCCGTCGCCGCCGTCAGGGCCGCCGAATTCCACGAGTGCCTCGCGCCGAAACGACATAGAACCGTCGCCGCCTTTGCCTGAACGGACCAAAACTACCACTTGATCGATAAATGTCTTCGCTTTCATCTCAGTATTATATCATAAAAAAACCGCCCCGTTCCCGGAGCGGCTGTTCTTTCGTTATATGCTTTTTATTAAGCTTCAACGATGGTGACGACCTTGCCGTCCTTGATAAACTTCACCTTGCCGTCCTTAAGGGCAAAGAGCGTGAAGTCGCGACCCTGACCGACATTCTTGCCGGGGTGGATCTTTGTGCCGCGCTGGCGAACAATGATAGAGCCGGCCTTGAGAGTCTGGCCGTCATAAGCCTTGACGCCCAAATACTTAGGGTTGGAATCGCGGCCGTTGCGAGCAGATGCGGAGCTTGCCATATTACATTACCTCCCTTACGCGATAGCCTTGACAGTTGCGACGGTAATCGACTGGCGATGACCGACGAGACGGCGATAACCTTTGCGGCGCTTTGCCTTGAAGTTCAAAACCTTCTTGCCGCGCTTGAGGCCGTCGATAACGAGCGTTACCTTGGCGCCCTCGACATAGGGGGTTCCAACCTTCAATGTCGTGCCGTCGCTTATAGCGCAAACGGACTCCAAAATGGTCTCCTGACCAACTTCGACCGAGAGCTTTTCAATCTCGATCTTGTCACCGACCTTAACAAGCGTCTGCTTGCCGCCGGTTTCAAGTACTGCGTATGCTTCCATTTTTTATTTCCTTAATTTATAAGTTTTCCTTGTGGTAAGCAGATAAAACTTCTCCACGAAAAACTTGGTGCAGTAGTATACCCTAAACACCCCACATTTGTCAACAGCAGCAGAAAAAGTGCGAAATTCTCCACTTTCAGAATCAAATCATTGGGGACACTCCCCAAATCTGCTTGGGGACACTCCCCAAATTTAAGGGCGTGTCCCCAAGCAATTGACGAAATAAAACAGCCCTCTTCAATGAGCCTTTACGGGCGGTTGCAGTATCTTAAGGAGGCTCAGTCCAGCTGACAGGCTTCTTTCAGACGCAAAACAAGGTCATACGCAAAAAGGCGCAGGTCTTGGATATTTGATTCCGGATGATTCTCAAAATAAACGATCTTGGCTGTCGGTAAATCGCACATCGGAACAAGCTCACACGCCTCAAGAAGATTTGCCGCAACCTCGCAGGCATGCAGTAATTCTTTGCGGTTGGTCGAACGGTCCGCAAAAGTAGAAGCCTTGGCATTATTATCAAGAGCAGTTCTAAGAAGTTTTAGAGCGCGATTGCCCTTGCCCTCACGATTGGGGTTCGGATAGATAATAGCACTCCCTTCCCCCCGGTTCCTGAAACAGCCGAACATCGCGGCGATTGTCGCGCTGTCGCGAATCGTGCCGTCTGGATAAAATATTCCATGCTCATCTTCACATCTGCCTGCGATAATCAAATTAAACAGAACCCATCCAAGCTTATATTCGCTGCAAAGACGAAGAGCCATTTCATACGAATTGGCGCGTGCAAGGCATCCCGTCTCAGTTTGAAGAACGGGCTTAGAAAGTTTCTTTCCCCATTCGACCGCCCTTTGATAATTCCTGCGGCCGTCTTGAAGCGATTCGCTATAGTCATGGAAAGAAATAACATCTAAAAGTTTTGCCGTCGACTCCTCAATTTCATACCCTGTCGTATAGCCGACAGTGTAAAGACTATCGGGAGACAGCTTCTTTGCAAGTTCTATCTGGCGGCGCAAGAAATTCCATGTAGTCTCTGCGCGCTGCTTGCGCTCATCACCGACGGCGGACGAAATCCACCTGTTGCAAAGAGGCTCGTTCATCATATCAAACATCAAAAGCCCCGGCTCGTCTTTTAGAGCATTGACTATGGCCGTTGTAAATTTATCGGCATCGGCATACGCTTCCCGGGCGATTGTTTTAGGATCGAGCATATTGCCATTAAAGAGAATCGGCATTGACTTATATCCGCACGCATCGCACACGCGCACAAATTCAACAACACGTTTGACATACGCGTCCCCAAACTCGGCAAATTGACGCGGACTCATCCAAAAACGGACGGTATTGAGCCCCACCCGCTTCCCGTATGCAAGTTCTTTTCTTGCGTCTGCTTCGCTTGTAATTCTGTAGCAAACGCCGCGTACGGTATTACAATCGAGTTTAGGCTTGGAATTTGCATTCTCCTTTGAAAACCTGAGTTCCCCAAAGGTTGACTGCTGCAATTTTGAATCAGCATACGATTCCGCGCACAAAAACACAAAAACCAAAGCAATGAAAACAAATATATTTTTCATACCATCAAATTGTTTTACAATGAAAAACCGTTAAGGCGTATTTATTGCGCGCAACAGATACGCCTTAACTGTGTATAGCATGTTTACCTGACGATGATTCTGAATTGCTTTTTGAGCGCACGGAACACCAGATTGTACCCGCCCTCGCCATCTTCTCTGACAATCATGCGCGTGCTGTAAGGACACGGGAATATCATGCCCGTAGCATCAGTCAGATGCTGCTTGCCGCCAAGCTGATAAACTCCCAGACACTTTATTGTAACGAGGAGTGAGGTTCTACATATCATCTTGAAACTCCTGAGGAATTTCAACATACGCAGTCTCTCCACGCCAAGCCGATGCGCCGAACTCAGCAGCCCTCGCAGACGCACAGACCACAAGCGCCAATGAAAGAGACATAAGATTCAAAATCACCTTAACAAGATGAGAAAACCTGCCTTCACAATCCTTGCCCCATCTTCACTTATGAGAAGTTTACATCCGATTGGCATGCCCTCCACTTCCGGCGTACCGACAATGGTTAGCGTCTTATCGGCGGGCGGCATCAGGAACTTGAACGAACCGCCACTTTCGAGACCATCTGGATCGGAAATAACAATCTTAGCACCAGTGAGATCAACAGTGCCGCTTGCGAGGAGCGTTTCCACGGTCTTCACAACAAGCGAATCGGAAACCTTCAGCGTTCCGCCGGAAACCGTACCGCAACCTTTCACTATAGGCTGCGTGAATGTGGCACCAGCGGGGATTTCAAGTGTCGCTCCGGGGCCAAGTTCGAGAGTACGAGTAACGGGATCGGTCGCACTTGTTGCAGCCATAATCTCTGCGATATCCGCCTCCGTTGCGTCTGGTCCCTTCTGAGCACTGAG
>JAZOTG010000155.1:0-2921 GCA_045657505.1 Kiritimatiellia bacterium
GGCGATAGAAAACTCCGTTTGCAGCAAGGGTTCTCCTCCGGACAGCGTCACTCCTCCGCGATTGCCGAAATATTCACGGTAGCGAAGTGCGCGATGCACCAATTCATTTGAGGAAAGTGCAGTTCCACCCGTCAAATCCCATGTATCGGGATTGTGACAGCAGCCGCAACGCAGATTGCAGCCCTGCATAAACACCACGAACCTGACGCCAGGTCCGTCAGCTGCACCAAAGGACTCAAAGGAATGTACCCTGCCGATTATCATAATCTTTTATGGCAAGTGCGGCGGATAACATCCATTTGCTGCTCACGCGTTAGATCAATAAACTTAACGGCATAGCCACTGACGCGAATTGTGAAATTCGCATATTCTGGCTTTTCTGGATGCTCCATTGCATCGATAAGTTTATCCGTGCCGAACACATTAACATTGAGATGATGCGCGCCACGCGAGAAATAACCATCAAGCACAGAAACAAGCGTGCCGACGCGCGCCTCAGGATCATTGCCCAACGCCGAGGGGTGGATTGTCTGCGTGTTTGATATTCCATCAAGAGCATACTCGTATGGTATCTTCGCTACCGAATTAAGCGAAGCAAGAAGCCCGTTTTGCTCAGCACCGTAAGCTGGGTTGGCACCAGGCGCAAGCGGCTCGCCGGCTTTGCGGCCGTCGGGCATTGACCCAGTGGCCTTTCCGTACACAACATTTGATGTTATAGTCAAAATTGATGTTGTCGGCTCAGCGTTACGATATGTATGATGACTCTTTATCTTACGCATGAATTCAGTAAGCAGCCAATCAGCAATCTCATCGGCACGATCATCGTCATTGCCAAAGCGCGGGAAGTCACCCTCTGTCTCATAATCGACAGCAAGGCCCGTCTCATCACGAATGACGCGAACCTTGGCGTATTTTACTGCCGAAAGAGAATCTACAGCATGAGAGAATCCGGCTATTCCCGTTGCAAACGAACGACGCACATCCGTATCAATGAGAGCCATCTGCGCAGCCTCGTAGTAATAACGATCATGCATAAAATGAATAAGGTTAAGCGTATGGACATAGAGCCCGGCAAGCCAGTCCATCATCTGCTCATAAGAATGGATGAGCTCGCCATATTCAAGATATTCAGATTTAATCGGGCGGAACTCAGGACCTACCTGCACACGTGTTTTTTCATCAACGCCGCCGTTAATTGCGTAAAGAAGACACTTTGCAAGATTTGCGCGCGCACCGAAGAACTGCATCTCCTTACCAGTCTGTGTCGCCGAAACGCAGCAGCAAATGGCATAGTCATCATTCCAAACACGACGCATCACTTCGTCGTTTTCATACTGCACGCTACTTGTATCGATAGACACTTTAGCCGCATAATCCTTAAAGTGCTTCGGCAGACGCGGAGAATAAAGAACTGTCAAATTAGGCTCTGGCGAAGGCCCCATGGTCTCAAGCGTATGAAGTATGCGGAAATCAGTCTTTGTTACCATAGAGCGCCCGTCGCCGCACATACCGCCGAGATTGATTGTCGCCCATACGGGATCGCCGCTGAACAACTCGTTATAACTCGGCACACGGGCAAATTTAACCATGCGGAACTTCATGATGAGATGGTCAATAAGTTCCTGCGCTTCTGTTTCAGTGATGAGGCCGCGCTTTATGTCTCGCTCAATATAAATGTCAAGGAATGTTGAAACACGTCCAATTGACATCGCTGCGCCATTCTGCGTCTTGATCGCGGCGAGATAACCGAAATACATCCATTGCACTGCCTCACGGGCATTTGCCGCGGGACGCGAAATGTCAAACCCATACGAGCGCGCCATTTCTTTCATCGCCTTAAGCGAACGAATCTGATCGGTCACCTCCTCGCGGCCGCGAATAACATCCTCAGGCATAGAGCCGACACCAACCATCGGAAGATCATGCTCCTTCGCCGCTATAAGACAGTCAATTCCATAAAGTGCGACGCGGCGATAATCACCGACAATTCTTCCGCGGCCATACGTATCGGGAAGACCGGTGATGATTTTGTTCTTGCGCGCAAGACGCATCTCGGGGGTATATGCGTCGAAAACACCCTGATTATGAGTCTTGTGAAAATCTGTAAATATGCGGTGCAGTTCAGCATTAGGCGTATAGCCGTATGTAGTCAACGCCTCCTCAGCCATCTTTATGCTGCCGTAAGGCATGAACGCGCGCTTAAGCGGCTTATCTGTCTGAAGACCAACCACCTTCTCAAGATCCTTATCGAGATATCCCGGCGCATGCGATGTAATAGACGAGACGACATCGGTATCCATATCAAGCACGCCGCCCTTGGCACGCTCCTGCTTTTGAAGAACTTGCAGCTTCGACCACAGTTCGTCAGTGGCTGGTGTTGAATCGGCGAGAAACGACGCATCCCCCTCGTATGGGGTGTAATTCATTCTAATAAATACGGCAGTATCAATATCTTTCTGCCAGCGTCCTCCAACAAACCCTTCCCACGCAGATTTCATCAAATCGCTAATTTCCATAGCACTTCTCCCTTCTGTTTGTAACCGTACTACTTTTCTCCGGTCAACCCCTGCTGGCGCAACAATGCCTCTGCAGTAGGTTTTCTTCCTCTAAAATCTACAAAAACATCGTATGCGCTCTTGGAGCCACCAAGACCATACAACGTCTCTCTTAAACGCCGCCCGTTCTTTTGCACGGCTGCGTCATCATTTAATCCATCGTCCTCAAAAGCGCCGAACGCGTCCGCGCTCATCACCTCGGACCACTTGTAGCTGTAATACCCGGCAGAGTAGCCCCCGCTGAAAATATGCGTGAATGCGCAAAGGAACTTATCATCCTCGATCATCGGCATGCCGAAATGCGAAAAGACCTGCTTCTTGACTTCGTTGTGATCGACCTTGCCGGGGGCTGAATAAAGGTCCATA
>JAZOTG010000156.1:0-2618 GCA_045657505.1 Kiritimatiellia bacterium
GATTTCTGCCTGATACAGATGAACTATGTCGACTGGCGCCATGCCAAGGAGGTGAACAGCCGCAATCTGGACGCCAAATATCTCTACGACGAATTGACCAGGCGCAAGATTCCTGTTGCGATCATGGAACCGCTTCTGGGCGGCAATCTCGCAAAGTACAACTACGCCGTCGCCAAGGAGCTGACGCATCTTGACGCAGAGTCGTCGTTCGCGAGATGGGCGCTCAGGTTCTGCGGTTCGCATCCGAATGTGATGACGGTCCTTTCGGGAATGACTTTCGAAGAGCACATAAAGGAGAACATCGAAACGTTTTCTCCGTTGAAGCCGTGCAGCGAGAAGGAGTTCGAGGCGCTTGAGCGTGCGGCAAAGGCATATCTTTCGTTCGGGATGATTCCCTGCACGCGTTGCAACTACTGCATGCCGTGTCCTTACGGGCTGGACATCCCCGCGCATTTCGAGTTTTACAATTCCATACTTGCATTGAAGGAGTATCCCTCTCCGCGAGAGGTGCTGGAGAGGTACTGCAAGGCTATCCCCGACAAATTAAGGCGCGCCGATCGCTGCACCGATTGCTGCAGATGCCTGGGGCATTGTCCTCAGCGCATCCCCATCTCAAAAGAAATGGAGAAAATCAGCCGGTGGATTGATGGACTCATAGATAAGGAGCTGTCGAAATGAGAGATTTTAAAAGCTGGGCGTTTTGGAAACCTCTGCTTGTCTGGTCGTTCAAACGGCTTGTTTCGCTGGCGGTCATTGTTCTCGTCGTTGCGGCGTTCATCGTCGACAAGGCTTCATTTCTCAGGAGTTTCAGCGATTACCCTCTTTGGATACAACCGGCTTTTTCATTGGGGTTTTTGGTTGTTCTTTTGCTTACTCATTTGTGGGGGCGTTTTTTCTGCGAGTGCCTCTGTCCGCTCGGAATAATCCAGAGTTTTGTCGCGAGAATCGCAAGTCCACGAAAGGCTGTTCGCCGTGTCTGTACGCGTCTGCCCGTTACTCGCGTTCAGCTCGCCGTCAGGTGGTCGATTTTCGCCGTATTCGCGATTCTTATCGCGTGCGGTCTGGGGGCGCTGGCCCATTTTATAAATCCGTATTCGATAGTCAGTAAATCGCTTATGGCGTTTACGTGCGGAAATGCCGTCGGCAACGACGCCTCCGGTATCGGCAATATATTAGGTGTCGCTTCCGAAAAATCATCATGCGTGGATGCGATCGCGTTGAGCGGACTTATAATGCTTTCCATCGTCGCTGCAAGCGCGTTTTTCGGCAAGGGGAGACTTTGGTGCAACTGGGTGTGCCCGTTCGGCTCCCTGTTTTCTGTACTTTCGAAAAAAAGTCTCCTGAGCGATAAGATTTGCAGGGGGTGTGAAAATTGCAGAAAGTGCTTCCCGCGAAACGGTAAAAACGCAGAAGCTGAAATAAACACCCCGGGTGATGCTAAAGAACTCGAGGTGTCCAGAAGAACCGCCATAAAGGGCGTTGCCGTTCTTGCCGCGGCGCATACGGTCGAAAAGACGACGGACGGCGGCTTTGCTCCTGTTTCTATGCCGGGAGTACCGTCGCGTCCCTTGCCGATCATGCCGCCCGGTGCCGTGTCCCGAAAAACTTTCAACGTCAAGTGCGTCGGCTGCGGACTTTGCGTGACGCGTTGTCCGATGAATGTTCTGCGGCAGTCCGTTGATCTGAAAACTTTCGGCCAGCCGGAGATGTATTTTCAGAACGGATATTGCCGGCTTTCGTGCGATTACAAATGTGCGCGCGCGTGTCCGACAGGAGCGTTGAAACCGAGAACGAAAGAGCGTGCCAATCTTCATGTGGGCCACGCTGTCTGGAAGAAGGATTTATGTCTCAGGAACGCTCCCGGAGATGAAAAAGAATTTTGCAGAGCATGTGTCCGCAAATGTCCGGTTAAAGCTCTTCATCTGGTGGACGGCGCGGTAGTTGTCGATAAGACGGCGTGCGTCGGATGCGGAGCGTGCGAGCATGTCTGTCCCGTAAGGCCGGAACCGGCCATCATCATCAAGGGGTTTGTCCGTCAGAGAGAAGTTTTGCCGATGGGAGAGGATGATTTGATAGCGGAGATGGTTTCGCGTATTGAAGGCGGCGACACTTGTGTTCTTGCCAAGGACGGCGTAATTACCGCGTGCAGCAAGGCTCGCGGGGTCAAGCCGCTTCTTCACTTCCTGGACAACGGCAAGCTCGACGGCGCGATAGTGGTCGACAAAATAATCGGCAGGGCTGCGGCGGCGATCTGCATCACCGGCGGAGCAAAGGAAGTCCACGCGAAGGTTATGAGCGAAGGCGCCAGAGAGCTTTTGGAGCAATACGGGGTTGCGGCGAGCGGAGCCGAAATCGTGAATGAGATCGCAAACCGCGAGAAGACCGGAACATGTCCGATGGAAAACGCGGTCAAGGACATGGCCGATCCTGCCGAAATGGTAAAGGCGGTAGAAGAAACGCTTAGAGAGCTGGAGGCTCAATGAAGCGTCATCTGATCGGTGTCGGCGGTGTCGGAATGAGCGCTTTGGCGACTGCGCTCGTCAAGCTTGGCGACGAGGTGACGGGGGCTGATCGTACGCTTGGAACCGCCAATATCGCGTTTCTTGAATCCCTCGGCG
>JAZOTG010000157.1:0-3368 GCA_045657505.1 Kiritimatiellia bacterium
TGATACGTGTGACGTCGCTCGCGGCAAGCTTGCCGTGGACTTCGCCGTTAATAACGATAGCAGGCGCGAGACCGCAGCAACCGATGCAGCGCACGGCCTCAATTGAGAAGAGACCATCGCTTGTCGTGGCGTTGACGCCGACGCCGAGCTGGCGTTCAAACTCTTTGATGATATCGTCTCCGCCGCGGAGATAGCACGCAGTACCAAGGCAAACCTGAATGTTGTACTTGCCTGCCTTTTGAAGGCGGAAGAAATTATAGAATGTGATTACGCCGTAAACCTTAGCGAGCGGAACACCGAGAATTTCGCTTGTCTCAATGGCTATTTCGCGCGGGATGTACCCGTAGGTCTGCTGCACACGGTGCAAAACCATAATAAGATTACCAGGCTTTGCCTTCCACTCTTCGACAAACGCCCTGAGCTCCGGCGTCATCGTTTCTAGGTTTTTGCTCATTATTATTGTCCTTAATGATTTGGTTAAAGTCGTTAACTATCGTATTATCTCAAAGTTACACCAAGTTAGGCAAGGCTAAATTAATCCGTTTACGAGTTGGGATCGTCAAGATAATCCTGAACAAAACTCTCGGGCGGCTCTTCCGAACTTTTGAAATTGCAATCTTCGGAACGGGGGATTTCCCTATCGAAAAACCGCGTAAATTCGCGGACGAAATTAACCCGGACCTCACCCGTCTCGCCGTTGCGGTTTTTTGCGACATCGATGATCGCAAGCCTTTCATCATTGGATTCAGGGTCGGACGGGCTGCGCGATGGCCTACGAAGAAGAAAGACAACATCAGCGTCCTGTTCGATTGCGCCCGAATCGCGAAGGTCGGAGAGTTTAGGCCGCTCGAACTTGTCGCCGCGCTGCTCATTGGCACGCGAAAGCTGCGAAAGAACAATTACCGGAACCTTAAGCTCCTTGGCCATTGCCTTTATCTGCTGGGAAATCATGCTTACTTCTATCTGCCTGCTGCCGTGACGCGCCGCTTCACGGCATGTGCAAAGCTGGAGATAGTCGATCACAATGAGCTCAATGCCGTGCGCCTTCTTTGCGCGGCGGGCGCGCGCCCGCAAATCCATTATATCGAGTCCCGCGGCGTCATCGACGAAAATCGGCGCGTTTTTAAGGTCGCCCGCCGCGACAAAAAGCTTCTGCATAAGCATGTTCTTCTCCTCGCGCGCGCAAAGGTTGCGGTTCAACCGCCACATATTGATGTTGGCTCGCCCCGCAACCATACGCCTCGTAAGCGCCTCAACCGGCATTTCGAGCGAAAAAATCATCACTGGATGCCTCTTGCCTCCATCGGACTTGGTCGGCACGTTGTTCATGTTAAGACCCAACGCGCAGCACTCGGCAATGTTCATTGCAAGAGATGTCTTGCCCACCGAAGGACGCGCGGCGATAACAATCATTTCGGACTTTTTAAGCCCTTGAAGTTTTTCATCAAGATGAGTCAATCCCGTGGACAGCCCGTCAAAGGTCGATCCGTTCGATTTGAACATATCGTTCAAATACGAAAAACTCTGGCGCACGGCACTTTCCCACGGCATCGTCGTCTCACCGCTCACGCCGATTTCAAGAAATGCCTTTTCTGCCTCGCCGAGAACAGCCTGCGGGTCGGGCCAATCCGCCTCGTCGTAGCACTTCTCAACCACCTTCGTGGCCCGCTCGATCATAAGGCGGCGCAGATATTTGCTCCTTACTATCTTAATATAGTGCTCGGCATGCGCCGTAGTGGGCGTCTGGTCGATAAGCGACTGGATGTACCCCACTCCGCCGACCGCGTCAAGTTTTGAATCGACACGCAGGCTTTCTATCAGCATAAGCGCGTCGAGAGGTTTGCCGAGACGGTTTAGCGTGAGCATTGCAGCGTATATCGCCTTGTTGCGCTGGTCGTAGAAATTGTCGGCCGTTATACCGGAGGTTAGGCACAAGTCCATTATACGCTCATCGCCGCGACCGGTGGTGTCAAGGAGAATTGAACCGAGAACAGCTCTTTCTGCATCGCTGTTGTGCGGGGGTGTTTTTAAATCTTCCATGCGTGTAAGTATAACAAAACCAAGGCCTTCCGGCCCTGGTTTGTTATCATCAGTTATCTAAGGATTATTCACAGGTTGTAGACAAACAGCGGCGGCGGCGGCGCTCAACGCACTATTGCACTGCGGGCCTGCGGCAAACCGGCAAACTCGCCGCCGGCGATCATCTGCACAATGAGATTGCCAATCGCCGTACCCTCGGTCGGGCCTGCAAAAACCTCAAGCCCAGTCGCCTCCGCCGTCAGAGAATTCAGATACTTGTCTTTGCTTCCGCCGCCGACGATATTGATTGAAGTGTAGGTCTTGCCGGTAATGTTAGAGAGCGTCGTTATCGCCGAAGCATAGCACTCGGCAAGCGAATTGTACACGCAGCTCATAAGTTCGCCGACGGTCGACGGAGCAGACCCCTCCTCGGAAGCCGCCTTCAACATTTCGGCGATCATCGAATCGGGATTCATAAAGCGCTGGTCGTTGACATTCACGGTCACATTAAAGCGAACAGCGTCGCGGGCCGCCATTTCAAGCTCGGCGAAGGAGTATGCCTTACCCTTCTCGTAATCGCTCAACATTTTGAGCGCCTCGCATGTCGCTTCGCGCCCGCGCCCCTGAACATACTCGACGGCGTTTAATTCGCGGCGAATGGACTGTATCATCCAAAGCCCCATAATGTTCTTCAAATACCTGTAGCGGCCCCAGGCGCCGCCCTCGTTTGTGAAGTTTGCTTCGCAGCTGCATTCAGACGTTATCGGGCGCTCGTTCTCAACGCCCAGAAGAGACCATGTCCCGCTTGAAAGGTAAACGGCGTTGTCGTCGCGCGCCGGCACCGCAAGATACGCGCTTGCCGTATCGTGCATTGCGGGAAGAACAACCTTGACTCCGCGGTATTCGCCGACAAGAGCACCGGGCATATTCAACTTGCCGAATATGCGTCCCGGAAAACCGAGTTTATCTATCAGATCAAAGTCCCAGTCCTTCTTTTCGGCGTCAAGCAGCGCCGTCGTCGAGGAATCGGTGTATTCGTGAACGATGTTTCCCGTGAGCCTGTAATTGAGATACTCGGGGATAGTCAGGAACTTGGCCGCCCTCTCGAGGTGCTCTGGATGCTCTTTTTTAAGAGCCCACAACTGATAAATGGTGTTGTACGGAGCCTTCTGGATGCCCGTACGAGCATAAAGATCTTTAAATGAAATGACCTGCGCCTCAATTTCGGCGTCGGCACCGGCCGTACGCGCGTCGCGATAGGCCACCGTGTCGGAACAAATCTCGCCGCTCTCATCGAGAAGAACAAAATCGACGCCCCATGTGTCAATGCCTATTGACTCTATCTCGTT
>JAZOTG010000158.1:0-4942 GCA_045657505.1 Kiritimatiellia bacterium
CACAGAACGACATGGCTACGATCGACTTACCGAGCCAAGGACATAACGGTAGCCCGGCATCGACACGGCGGCCTCAACCGCTTCAGAAATCGCGCATCCGAGCGACCCCGAGGATCCCGGATGCTCGCGATTTATAAGCTCGCCAATCTTTGTCGTCATTGAAGGAGACGGCGTCACGCTCGCTCCGTACGTCCTCATGACCTCCCTGCGGAACGGCTTCTGCTCATACGAACACTTCACCATGAACACGCGGCAGTCGAGGCCGAAGAACGACGAGGCCATCGACAACGCAGTGCCCCACTGCCCCGCTCCGGTTTCAGTTGTAACTCCTTTCAAGCCCTGGGCCTTTGCGTAATACGCCTGCGCCACAGCCGAATTCAGCTTGTGGGAGCCCGACGTATTGTTGCCTTCAAACTTGTAATAAATCTTTGCCGGCGTTCCGAGCGCCCTCTCCAGAAAGTATGCGCGCACAAGAGGAGAGGGACGGAACATCTTGTAGAAGTCAAGTACCTCCCCCGGAATCGGAAACCATGCAGTCGTCTCGTCAAGCTCCTGCCTGACAAGGTCGCCGCAGAACACGGGCTCAAGATCGCGCTCCGTGCAAGGCTCAAGCGTTTTTGAATTGAGAAGCGGAGCTGGCTTTTTCACCATATCGGCGCGAACATTGTACCAGGATTGAGGCAGTTCGTCCTCGGTTAAATACGTCTTATATGGAATTTCATCACCCTTCATTGCAGACTTCTCCTTTGTTGTTAAATCCCCAAAAGTTTACATGCGTTGCCGCCGAGCACTGCCGGCAGATCGCTTGACTCGCGAACCGTCCTTACCCAGCGAAGCGATTCTGACAGCGACACCCACGGGAAATCGGTGCCGAACAGAAGCCTCTCAGTGGGCCAACTGCGGCACAAGCGCATCTCTTCGTCGCGCATTTGATTTTGCATCAGAGCGCTCGTATCGGCCCAGCACCCCAAATCTATAATTTCATCGGTGGCATGCGGGGCAAAGCCGGAACAGCCGCCAAGATGCGCAGCGATGAATTTAAGGCCGGGAACATTTTTAAGCAGCGCCGCTATTTCTGCCGGGCCGCATGAATCGCAACGACCAGGATATCCAAGGTCGTAGCCGCAATGGCACTGGACAACAAGCCCGAGCGACGCCGCCACGCGAAAGACAGGCCAGAGCCCCGGGTCGGCAAGGCTGAAACTCTGATAATACGGGTGCACTTTTATTCCACGGATACCCGAAGCGGCGATTTCCTCAAGATGGCGCACAATGTCAGAATCGGCCGGATGCATCGACGCAAAGGGGATAATCATCCGCTTTGCGCGTTCTCCCAACGCTCCGTCCCTAATATCGCATGCAGTGCGCAAAATCACGTCGTGCTGAGACGGCTTTGTCGCCACGGGGCACATTACGGCACGGTCAACACCTGCACACTCCATATGATCGAGATGGTTCTCAAGCGTGCCGTCGGCCAACGGTTCGAGCATATACCCCGTGCGCGCCGTGAGAGCGGAAAGCGCGCGCTGCGCAATGTTCACGGGGAAATCATGGGAATGTACGTCGACGACCATAGACTCTTATTTGAGCATCAAAGCGCAGAGAAGCTTTGTAAACTTCGCGCCGTCGGCGACCGGAGAGCCCTCTGCGATCAAAGCGGCGTCATACAGCAGCGCAACGGCGTCGGACAGCTCTTCGCCCGAAAGACCGGCCATTTTTTTGACGAGCGGATGCCCGGCGTTCAATTCGAGAATGCGCTTCTCCTCCGGCACCTCGTTTTTCATCGCGCGCATCATCCTGATCATTGACGGCGACATCGCGTTCTCTCTTGCCACAAGACAGCACGGCGAATCCGTGAGCCTGCTTGAAACGCGCACGTCAGAAACCTTCTCCTCAAGCTCTTTCTTGAGCGCATCCAGCAGCGGCTTCAACTCCTTTGCCGCCTTCTCATTCGCCTCTTTGCCCGCCTGCTGCTCGGTCTCGCTTCCAAAGCTTACATCGCCGCGCGCAACATCGACAAACTTCTTCCCGTCAAACTCGCGAAGAGACTCCGAAAGAAATTCGTCCACATGGTCGCAGAAAAGAAGAACGTCGCACCCGTGCATGCGGGCAGCTTCAATCTGCGGAGCCTTCCGCGCATCGCTCTCGCGTTCGGAAATAATGTAATAAATGTCCTTCTGGTCTGAAGCCATGTCCTTGACGTAGTCTTCAAGGAAAACCGTCTTGCCCGCGTCGCTGCGGGCGGTAGGCCACTTCAGAAGTTTCTTTATGCGCTCGGCGTTCGACCAGTCCACATGCACGCCCTCCTTGAGCACCGCGCCGAACGCGCCCCAGAACTCGCCGTAGCGCTTTTCGTCCTTCTTCATGGTCTCAAGGGTCGAAAGAATCTTTGACGTTACGGCGTTCTTTATTTTAGCGATCACCGCATCGTCTTGAAGCATCTCACGAGACACATTGAGCGGCAAATCGCTTGAATCGACAACGCCCTTCACGAAGCGAAGATAGCTCGGCAGCAGCATGTCAATGTCGTCGCCAATGAAAACGTTGCGGACATACAGCGACAGCCCGCGTTTTTCATTTGGCATGTACAGCTCCATCGTGGCCTTCCTGGGAATAAACAGAAGCGCCTTAAATTCGACCTGCCCTTCACCGGAGAAGGGTATCGTCTCAAACGGCTCATCCCAGTCGTGGGTAAGATGCTTGTAAAACTCGGCGTACTCGCCGTCCTTGACATCTTTCTTGGCGCGCTTCCACAGCGCAACCATCGTATTCAACGGCTTGCGCTCGTCCTCCTCGCGGCGCTTCCTGTCCTCCTCCTTTTCGTCTGCGGGCACATCGATGCTGCGGAATGTAATGGGATGGGCAATAAAGTCAGAATACTTCTTTATAAGTTCGCCGATACGCCAACGGTCCAGATACTCTGTCTGATCATCGCGGAGGTGAAGCATGACGCTTGTTCCGTAGCCGTCACGCTCGCAGTCGGCAATCGTGTAACTGCCGCCCATATCACTCTCCCATTGAAACGCCGTCTGCGTACCGCGCTTCTTCGACACGACACGCACTTTATCGGCGACCATGAAGGCCGCGTAAAAGCCGACACCGAACTGACCGATGAGTTCGGGGAGATTCTCGCCGCCCTTTTCCTTGAGAGCCTTGCGAAACGCTTTTGTGCCTGAATTTGCTATTGTGCCGAGGTTTTTCTCAAGTTCTTCGGCATCCATACCGGTGCCGTTGTCGCTTATCATAAGCGTCTTCGACTCCTTGTCGACGGCGATCTGGATGGACCACTCGGGATTGTCGGCGACAAGAGCCTTGTCAGTCAAACCGAGAAATCTTGCACGATCGATGGCATCGGACGCATTGGATACAAGTTCGCGAAGAAAAATCTCTTTCTTAGAATAAAGCGAATTGACTACGAGATCGAGCATTTCTGCTATCTCAGCCTTAAATTGATTTGTCTTTTTTTCCATAATCTTTATATTATATCATCTTTTGTGTTTTTACATTGATTTTATAAAGCGGGCGTCAATTCTTGACGGCATCAACCATCCGGGCATATGCCGACTTCCCCGTCGCAAGCAGGGCAACAGCCTTGTCAAGCCTGCGCGCAGCCTCATTGCGGCTCTCCTCTGACGAGAACCACCCGCCTATAATTCCGGCGACAGCCGAAGGTGTGAAATCTTCCTGCAAAAGCTCCGGCATTGGAGAAGAGGAGCCGCCGCCGGACTTCTCCCAGATGATATTAGCCAACCCGATATGTTTTACGCCTTTGATTACACGGCGGGCAAACCACGCAAGGACGGGGCTGACCCTGTAGACCAAGACGGTAGGGCACCTCGCTAACGCAGCCTCGAGTGTAGCCGTGCCGGAGGCGACGACGGCACACCATGCCTTACACAGCAAATCCCTCGCCCCGCCATGAACGACATCGATTTGAAGAGAACTGTTAAAGCCTTTTACAACATTCTGTATTTTGGACAATGCCTTGCCGTTGGCCGCAGGGATGACAATGCGGACGTTTTGCAGCATCAGCGCACTCTCCAGCATGACCGGCAAATTGCGTTCTATCTCACCTATGCGGCTCCCGGGGAGGAGCGCCAACAGCTTCCGGTTGCGGCTGCCGGTTTCACATTTTGCAAAATCCTCAACGAGCGGATGGCCGATGAATTCAGCAAATCCGCTTTTAAACAGCCCAGGCTCAAACGGAAAGAAACAGCACAGTCTGTCTAACGACGCCTCTATGCGGGGAATGCGTCCGGCCTTCCACGCCCAGACCTGCGGGCAGACGATATGCACGCATTTCACCCCTCGCTTTTTCGCATACGCGGCGAGTTTTAGATTCATTCCGGGATAGTCCACCGTGCACAAAACATCCGGCCGCCATTCGTCTATCGCCCGCTCCATCGTCTTCTTGACGCGCAGGAAAAAGCCTATGCGGCGGATCACTGCGGCAAACCCCATTACCGCCAAATCGGCAGTTTCAAACCCATAATCAGCGTAAGTGCGTATTTCATCGGTGCGGAACAACTCGCGCAGCCGGTTGGCATAAATCAATCCCGACTCCTCTCCCGCAAGTAAAAGTATTTTCATCCCCGCATCCTTTCATCGCAACAAACTGTCCACGCCGCAATATTCAAGGCCTCAATGGCGCAGGCGGCAGATCAGACGGGACTGCAACGATCGCTATGCCGTTTTTATTCGCAAACTCAAGCACGCGCTCGCGGTCAAGCAGAACGAGACGGCCAGCGTGAAACGCAAGCGCTGTAGCGCCGGCGCGCTTCATCATCTTCAATGTTTTAAGCCCCGCGACCGGTATATCAAAACGCATGTCGTGACCGACGCGGGCTGCCTTAAAGACGACACTGCCGCGCCCGGCCAGACGGCCGCCTCTCCTTATTGCCGCGTTTGTCCCTTCGAAGGCCTCGACAGCCAAAACCATTCC
>JAZOTG010000159.1:0-1524 GCA_045657505.1 Kiritimatiellia bacterium
ATCCCGGCAACGCGGCCTTGAACCGCTCGAAGGAACCATACGTCTCCTCCATGAGAAAGATGTCCGGCTGGACTGCACGCACAACGGCAAACATGTTGCTTTCCAGTAACGTGCGCTCCGAAGGAGAGCGCCGTTCCCAGCCATAATGCTCGGTGTTCCAGCTCAACACCGATAAATGCTCCTCTGCTCGCGCCGCCGTGTCCTTTGTCGTGCCGTCGCCCTTCGCGCCGAAGTCGCGCACGTTGAAATCAGCCGCGACAACCGCGCCAAACGCAACCGTCGCAAGAATTGCTACGCTCAAAATTCTCATTTTACACCCCTATTTATTCCGCGAGCTTCAAAACAGCGCCAGGATCAGAACCCACAGTCCTGCCAAGTTTTGCGAAGAGGCCGGCCTTCTCATTTTCCGTGAAGCCACCGGCGAAATTGTCGCGCCAAATCAGTTTGCCTGCCTGTTTATTGCTGGAATAAAGCGTCGCCTTGGGCGAACACTTTGAAAACCGTCCACCGGTGACAATAAGATTCCCGTACTCATGACGAAACACCGTGGGATTGTCCATTTTGAAAACCCAGTTGTTGAAGTAGCCGCAATTGAATATACGAGCAGGGTTCTTAACCAGAAATCCTGTCATCGCCGTGTCAGCGTAGCAATCCGTCAATACGGCATCCGAGCCGCACAGATCGAATGCCACCGAGTTTTTAAGCATCTCCGGCTTTGCGCCCCAAACATGGCATCGCGTAAACCGGTTAAACCACTTCATATCTCGAATGCCCGTCGTGTAATCAACCACGACTATGTCCGTAAAGTGCGAATCGCCTATGTGCGTCAAAAGCCCCACATTTCCGGCAAGCCCCTGCTTGTAGCAGATGAAATAAAGATTGTTGGCCACAATCTCGTAACCGCAATCGCCTTTCGGATTCCCGCATTGAAGACCAACGCCCTTCCCGTTTCGAAACGTCGTGTCGGACATGGTGAAGTGACGAAATCCGGATACATAGGCACATCCGGCAAGGCCGTTCCCGTCGAGATCGCCTCCCTTGATGAAAAGATTATGGTCGCCTGGAGTACACCCCTCGTATTTCAGGACAAACGGCATTTCGCGAACGGCTTTCAAATGCGCCGACTTGTGAAGCAGGAGCGACGACGAGTTCGTGACGACAAGCATAGTATCGATGTTATATTCTCCGCGGGGAAACCACACGACGCCACCCTTGCCAACGGCATTAACCGCCCGCATGATGCGCATCGAATCGCCGGTCTCGCCGCTGAGACGGGGAAAATCCCCCACCGATACATCAGCCATACCGAAAAATGATGCGGCCAATGTAATTGCTGCTGCAAACATTACCATTCTACTTCCCTTTTGCTTTTGTCTTTTGCGGCAGTTGCAAAACCGGTAGGGACGCGCGTCCCCACAATCGGAAACCGGCTGAAGATCGCATTGCATCGTCCAAGGAGTCGTGCGTCATATCCCGGCAACGCGGCCTTGAACCGCTCGAAGGAACCATACGTCTCCTGCATGA
>JAZOTG010000160.1:0-14536 GCA_045657505.1 Kiritimatiellia bacterium
TCCTGTTATACGCGAAGTGACATGATAAAAGGCGCTGCCTTCGGCCTTGATTCTTCCAGTTCTTGCCATATTTTCTCCTATTTGTGCTATTTAACCAATAGCGGCACTCTGCCGCATGCGAACACAAATATAATAGCAATATGACAAAAAAGAAGTGTTACATTTGTATTACATTTTCATTACATTTTTGTAATACTTCTTTGGGGACACTCCCCACATTTAATGGGGACACTCCCTAAAAAATGGGGAGTGTCCCCAAGAAGAGTGAAAAGATGGGGAGTGTCCCCAAGGAGGTGGGGGAGTGTCCCCAAGGGGACGCAGGATTTGGCAGACGGGGGCAAATAAAAACTGTTAGTTTACCTTTATTGAGAGTGTCCGTTATGATGACAAACTGCGAGTAACGAGACAATGTAAATACGACTGTATAATCACATTGACTTTACCAAAGGACGACTTCCTCTGTGCCCACGTGCTTCATAGGATCTTAAGGATATCTATGATATAATTATTTGATATTATGATATAATTGTTTGATAATAAGGAATAAAAAAATTATGATAGTCAGACCTTTACAAACAATAATCCTTTTAACTTGCGCTATTACATCATACATACTCAATGCCAATACAATACCCGCCCCGATTAACGGTATAGTAAATTTGCCAAAAGGCGTAACACGACTCGTCAAGCCTATAATACTTACATCTTCTGATTCCAATATAACATTCCGTGGAGCCGCCGATGGTTCAAGCGTTATTTCTGGCGCACTTGAGCTAAAAGGGCTTGTCTTCAAAAAATCCGAGGATGGCATATTTTTTGCCGACTGCGACATAGACCAGGCCGACCAGCTGCTTGTCAATGGCACACGCTATGCGATGGCGAGATTCCCGAACAAAATTCCCGGCAAAGTTGTCTATGATTCATGGACGCTTGGCGAACAAGGTTTTTACCGCCCTGAAATGGACGCGCTCTCACCAGAACGCGTTAAGCGCTGGAAAAACCCAGAAACGGGATATTTGCATGCTATGCATAGCCTCTTGTGGGGCGATATGCATTGGAAGATTGAAGGAGTAGAAGGAAACGGCCGGCTAAAACTCTCTGGCGGATGGCAGAACAACCGCAGTTCACCGGGCCACAACGTTTTCAGATTTGTTGAAAACATCCGCGAGGAGCTTGACCAACCTGGCGAATGGTTTTACGACCGCAAACAAAAGCGCCTTTTTATAATTCCGCTGCACAAGGACGATCTTTCCACAGCCTGCATCGAAACTGTGCGCCTACGCACTCTCATTGAAGTGCGAGGCACGAAGGATGTACCCGTTCGCAATGTCCGCTTTGAAAACATTTCTTTTACAGCTGCAGCCCGCACCTTTATGGACAACCGAGAACCGCTTCTGCGGAGCGACTGGACGATCTGCCGAGATGCCGCAGTTGTTTTCTCGCATACAAAAGGCATGACATTGAGCGGCTGCTCCTTTTATCAGTTAGGCGGCAATGCCGTAATATTTGACGGATGCAACTCCGACGGCGCCGTTGAAGACTGCAGCTTCAGCGAGATCGGCGCAAACGGAGTCTCCTTTGTCGGAAGGCCCGATGCGGTACGTAACCCGTTTTTCAAATATGAGGATATACCCGACTATACAAAACTTGACATAACGAGAGGTCCCGGAAGCGAAAACTATCCACGCGACTGCCGTGTTTCGAAATGCCGATTCGTCCGCACCGGACGCGACGAAAAACAGACGGCCTCAGTTCAGATATGCATCGCCTCGCGCATAACGATAAGCGATACATATATAAGACAAACACCGCGCGCCGCCATCAATATTGGCGATGGATGCTTTGGCGGGCATCTTATTGAAGGCTGCGATGTCGCCGAAACAGTGCTTGAAACAGGCGACCACGGCGCCTTCAACAGCTGGGGACGCGACAGATACTGGCAAAGCAGCGTAAGCAACTTTGAAAAGGAGGTTGCAAAAAATCCAGAACTTCCCTTCCTTGATGCTGTAGAGCCGACAGTGATACGCGGCAATAAATGGCGCTGCGACCACGGATGGGATGTCGATCTTGACGACGGATCAAGCAATTACATTATAGAAAACAACGAATTCATGTCGGGCGGCCTGAAATTGCGCGAGGGATACCGCCGCATTGTACGCCACAACCGCTCGCTCAACAACACCTTGCACCGCCATTGCTGGCCGCTCGACAACGGGGATGTTGTTGTATCAAACACTTTCGCCCGTCCCTTCGCGGACGTCTTGATACGCCCGGAGATTTCTCCAACCATCCGCGACAATATTATTATTTCTAATGTCGCAAAGAACAAATCAAGGCAAACAGTCGCATGGGAGGATGGTCTTGTCTGTGAATTCAACGCGGAAAAGGAATTCTCCGCCTACGGCGTAGGCAGAAATCAGAAAGGCGTTATAGTCATTCGCCCGCCAAAGAACAGCAAACTTAAAGAGGCCGATCTTGTAATTGACGTGACAACAAACAACCTGCCCAAACTTCCTCTCCACGACAGCGTGAAAATCATACGCAACCAGCGTTTGCTGACAATTGGAGAATTGCGCAAATGATTATCGCCTTGGCAAATGCGGCCTAATACGAAATACAAGCACCGAACAGGCAAAATAGACCAACAGCCCGACCGCAACAAGCAGGGCCAAAGCAGGGAATGTTTTTACCGAATCAGACATTCTCAGGGTGCCTGTCCTTAAAATGCATATTTTGACGGCATATACGGCGGCGGCCATCATCATAGACGAGAAGCATATTTTCACCAGTGATGATGCCGCCCTGTCAAACCCGAGCACACCGTTCTTGCGTTTTGCAAAAACAACAAGCATCAGACATCCTGCACCAGAACAGAATACGGTTGAAGCGGCGAGGCCGACATGACGCCACTCTTCCGGCAGCGTCACCACGGCAAGAATATTCAGAACCGCGTTCAAGACAACAGAGTAAAGCGACACTTTAAGAGGGGTTTTCATATCATTCTGCGCCTGAAACCAGGGAATGATCAATTTCTGCACCCCGAAGAAAACAAGCCCGAGAGCATACATGGCAACCGCGCGCGAAACGCGCTGCGTGGCAAGAGAATCGAACGCCCCGCCTTCGTAAATGACGCTTGTAACCTCCGATGAAAGTATAAAAAGACCTGTTGCAGCGGGCACCATGACAAAAAGAAGCGAAACTAACGACGAACCGAACATGTCACGTGCGCCATCGTAATCCTCCCTGGCAAAGGCGCCGGCAAATGTAGGCAGCAAGACCGTGCCGAACGTGACGGCAACGACGCCAAGCGGCAAATCCATAAGTCTCTCGGCATAACCGATGGCGCCAGCCGCCCACGGAGCAGCAAGTTGAGCAAGGACTTGATCGAGCAGGCAGTTTATCTGTATGGCGCCGGCACCCACCGCCCCTATCGCGACATTACGCCAAACAAGCCGAAAGCGTTCATCCTTCCAGCCTGAAAAAAGCGGTATAGGGCGCACACCCCTTTTAGCCATCATGCAGAACATGAACGCCATTTGCACTGCACCGGCGACAAGAATCGCTGTTGCGAGCATCTTAACGCGCACCGCCATGCCGGAGACGGGGAAAAACCACATCCACAAAAGAATGCCTATCCAAAAGATGTTCAATAGACACGGCATAAAAGCCGATGCCTTAAACCGGCCAAGCGAATTCATCACTCCCATCCCGAACGCCGCCGCGCAGATAAAAATCATATACGGGAAAAGAATTTTAAGAAGACTCGCCGTTAGTTCAAAACGCTCGTTCGCCATTGCTGAAACCGAAGAGCGCACGGAGGCAAAGACATCAAGACTCAGGAACGCTATCGCCGTTAAGGCGCACAGCATCATTATAACGCTCGTCATGACTGAACGCGCAAGTCGCGCCGCAGACTCCATACTGCCAGTCTGCAGCTCCTTTTTGAAAACAGGGACAAAAGCGGCCGTAAGCGCACCCTCGCCAAAAAGTTTCCGGGCCATATTGGGCAGCGCAAAAGCGAGCGTAAACGCACTCTGAGCCACACCCGCCCCGACAAGACGCGACTGAAGCATCTCGCGAACCAAACCAAGCACACGCGAAAGCGCTGTAAAAGAACCTACGGTAAATACGTTCCTGAGAATGCCGCGGGGTTTCATTTCCTATAGCTGATGCGATTTATAATCTTTTGAAAACTAGTCTCGCCTTTAAGAATCTCAATAGCAATTCGCAGATAAAGACACTTGACCGGCACAGTCTCGAAACGCGGAAATCTGACAGCATCCTTCTCGGTTGTTATCAACGCATCGCAATTCATGTCGGCTGTCCTGTTAAGAGCGTACAAAATTTCGGACGAGTCATACCGGTGATGGTCGGCATAGCGCTCGCACCAGACAACCTTTGACCCGAGGGCGCGTAGAGAATTTTCAAATCCGCGCGGCGAGGCTATGCCGGAAAGCGTGCAAACCGTCTTGCCCTCAAGCCACTGCAGTGGAAACTCCTCTCTGCTCCATACGTCCTTTAACGTTCTGGGCTGATGGCGGCACTCAACGATCTCTGCCGTCTTGTTGTATTTGCGCACCTCGGCGACAACCTGCGAAGTATCTGCACGGCACTTGGTAAGGAAAATGATATCAGCTCTTTTAAGATGCCTTGCCGGCTCGCGCAGGATGCCGCGGGGAAGCATATTTCCGTTACCGAAGGGATTTGTTGCGTCAACGAGAACTACCTCAACAGAGTGTTTCAATTTTTGATACTGAAACCCGTCGTCAAGAATTATCGTATCGCAATTAAGGCGTTTAATCGCATACCTGCCGGCTTTCACACGGTCGCGATCGACAACAACCGCCACACCGGGAAGATTCGACGCAAGCATATACGGCTCATCGCCACCTACCGCAGAATCCAACAGAACCCGCTTGCCGTCCGACACGACAAGCGGAGGATCGATAACCTGCGTGAAAATGCGCTGCCACCACGGAGCCTCCTTGCGGCGATAACCGCGCGAAAGAATGGCGACTTTCCGTCCGTTTGCGGCGAGAGCGCGGGCAAACATCTCGGTAACAGGCGTTTTGCCGGTTCCGCCGGCAGTTACGTTACCGATTGAAACGACCTGTATTCCCAACGGATAGCGGCGCAGAAGCCCAATTTTGTAAAAGAAATAGCGAATTGAAACTACAGACGCGAAAACAACACTTAATGTCTTCAAAACGGCAAGAAGCACCCTCATCGGCAGCGGTTGGTTCTGATCGGCTCCCTTTTCGAGTATTACTCCCGTAAGATACTTTTCAAGCCGCTCTATTCCGTTTTGTTTCGCCTTGCGCACTTTACTTAATCTCCGAACATTGAACCGGCATCAGCACCGAGAGCTCTCAAATATACACCAAAGCAGAAATTCCAATCGTGATCGTATTCGGAACCGTCCACCCGGACATAGTCGTTTTCGTACGAAAGGCTGAATCTGAACGCAAGACAGTCGGTGCGTATGTCAAGCCACGCTCCCGCCTCGTCAAGCTCGTTCTCGTACGCATCCCAACGGAGGAACGGACCCCAGGCAATGGCATCGCAGAGTTCATGCTCAAGTTCAACACCCACATAACTGTATTTCGCCCAGTTGAAACTTTCATTGCGCATTATCTCTTCTTTAAACGGAGACGAAGAAAAATCCCAGTAACGGTGATCGCGCGAAGCATACAAAACCGTAGCCGCAAACGATTTTGAAAAACGCTTCGAAATCTCGACATCGGCAAAGGCGACGGTATCGTTCTGACCATCCCATTCGACTCTCGCCCTCAGCATGGTCGTCTCATCCGGGCTTACTCGCGCCCGGAATCCGGGAGACACCAGCACCTCGCCGTCGCGGCCGTAATTTGGGTCATCCTGCGAGAGTGACAGCTGGTGGTAACGATCGCCCGCCGTCCAAGACGTGTCATTGCACTGCACAGCGGCGTAAACATCAAAATCCGCCACCGTCCTCAATCTTCCGTCGTCTCCGACTGTTCTAAATGCATTTCTTATGCCGGGGGTAAAACCATACCACGAATAAGGAAGATTGCGGCTTCTTCCGGCAAACTGATCGAGCCAGTCTGCGCTTCCATCGAACGAATCGAAATAAAGCGCGCGGCGCCTGCCGTCCAATCCTGAATAATCGGCCTTCTGAGCCAGCACGTCAAAATACGGCTCTAACACATGCTGCCATGTTTCAAAGATAGGCGCCGTGCCTCTTGCGGCAAATGTTATGCCGCCTTCAACAATGGAACGGACAACGTCATCATCCTCCAGCCCCGCACGCGACCTGCCGTCAATCGACTCAAGCCCGGAAGCCGACCAATATGTACCGCGAACACCGGCGCGCGGAACAACCGATACAATATCGGCAATTTTAAACGGGGCTGTAAGACGATGGTACGTATCGGCGCGAAACGCCTGATAGTCGGCCCACACACCCGGAAAATAACGATAATATTGATCGGTCTTTTCATCGCCGTAAACAGCATAATTGCGGTTTAGCCACCCAAGACGCGATGACGACTCGTAATTAACGGGCAGGAACAGGACCGGCTGCGGCATTGCATTTATGTAAAACTCCGGCAATCGTGAAATTCCAGGATAAAAGTCGCTGAGCGGCCCGGAGACGCTGACGCCTGCGCCGAACGTATCGCCGAGATGCTCCCACGCAAGTTCGGAAGACTGCACCCCGCGATATGGGTTTGAAAGGCGCATCGTGCCGCTGCGCATAAAATCGTAGGCAAAACGCGTGTCGCTATGAATATTGGCGTTTACCCAAATGGAATCTCTCTCGGTCGCTTCAACCTTATGCGCCAATTCTACCATATAGCGGTTGTCGGGAATTTCACTTTCCCAATTGCCGTAGTTGTGATGAGTAGAATTATTCCACCAGCGGCTGTAGCGGTCGGCGTCTTCATCGTGCGCGTAATACACCTTGAATTTGCCCTCGCCGAAATCGCCCAATTTCCAGTTAAGGCTCTGCCCCGCAGCAACACCGTTCTTCGTTCTCAAATCAAAACGCGTCGCACCTCTGACGCCCTCGCCGCTTCTGTAGTCGCCGGCTATATCGTAAACGTACTTCGTCATTAAGAACGCACCCCAGCGGCTGCGGTAACCGGGCATCACTCGCCAACCGTAATCGGTATCAAAGGGCTGCCACCAATATGGAACCCATGCCACAGGAATGCCGAAAAAGCGAAGAAGCATATCCTTGGCGACGGCTTCCTTGCCGTGCTCGTAGACGAGACTGCCCGAAAGCGACCAATGCAGACAGCCGGTGTCGTTGGTGCAGGTTGTTACAGTCGTGGGGCTGTTGAACGAATACACGTTGCCTACTTTAGAAACGCAATCGGAAAACATCCTGAATGGCGCTGAAACAGCGACAACGTTTCCAGAGGCGACAAGCGCCCCTGTAACATTGTCGGCAGCCATTTTATCGGCTGAAACCTTCAAATCGTTTTCATGCTCTGCCGACGGAGCAGCAAAAACGACAGCCGACGAAAAGATAACGGCAAAAAAAGCTACAAAACTATTCATGATTGAGAGTATAACACTTGAGAGGTTGCCGCGTCCAGTATTGAGAACGATTCAGGATGACGATGAAGTTCAGAAACGAACGTAAGGCGCGTGTCATAATCCTTCTGCAGATTAGCAAGAATACCTGAATCCTCCGTTCTTAAACGCTGCATAACCTGAGGTGCGATAACAATCTTTGGCTCGAAGGGCTTCTTATCGGCGCTTGCCTTTTTAAGCAGCGATATAAGATGACGCTGAACCTCAATGGAAATGGCCATAGGGCTCTTTATTACGCCTCGCCCCTGGCAATACGGACAGTTCGAAGTAAGCATGGACAATATTGACTGCTCCTGTCTCTGGCGCGACATCTCAAGAAGACCGAGTTCCGAAATCTCAAGCACGTTTGTGCGGGCCCTGTCGCGTTTAAGAGCCTCCTTAAGCGCGCGGTAAACTTGTTTTTGATGCTTGCGTGACTTCATGTCAATGAGGTCGAGAATAACGAGCCCTCCGATATTTCTCAAGCGCAGCTGGCGCGCGACCTCTTCAACCGCCTCAAGATTGACTTCAAGAATCGACTCCTCCTGCGAACCCTTGCCCTTGTAGTGCCCTGTGTTTACGTCAACAGCTATAAGAGCTTCGGTCTCGTCAATTACAAGGTAACCGCCGGACTTAAGCGGCACCTTGCGGGCGAACGCCTCTGAAAGCTGCCTGTCGAGACCGTAATGCTCGAAGATGTTTACATTGCCGTCATAGCGCCTTATCTTCGACTTGGCACGGCGCGATATCCTGCCGGTCACCTCGCGCATTTCCTCGTAACTTTTATTGTTATCGATTACTATCGCATCAACATCTTCGGTAAGCCAATCTCTGACGACACGCTCGCAGAGATCGGGCTCCTGGAATATGCAGCAGGGCGTGCGCAAATTCTTTATATTGCCCTGCATTTCATTCCAAACCGAAAGCAAATTGCGCAGGTCGCGGGCGAAAGCGCGGGCGGTGGCTCCCTGACCCACGGTTCTCACAACCAGACCGACATTATCCGGCAGAGGAAGCTTGTCAATGATCTTTTTAAGACGCTGACGCTCTTTTGCATCACCGATTTTTTTCGAAACGCCTCTGAGCGGAGCTCCGTGGGAATCCTTGGCGCCAGGCATCATCACAAGGTAGCGCCCGGGAATGGAAAGATTGGCGACGACTCGCGGCCCCTTTGTGGAAATGGGGCCCTTTGTGACCTGAACAACAATCTCGCTGCCCGGCGGAAAGCGCTTGGCGATTTCGGCATCGGAAAGACGGCTTGTCTTACGCGCATTCTTCTGATTGCGGCCCTGATCGTCATCTTCAAGTGCGGCATCGGCATCGGGCGTCATATCCCAATAGTGGACAAACGCATTTTTCTTAAGGCCGATATCAACAAACGCAGCCTGCAAATCATTCTCCAAATTCTGGACACGCCCCTTGAATATACTGCCGACAAGACGCTCCTCTTCGCAATGCTCGACCATAAACTCCTCAAGCCTGCCGTTCTCCATTACGGCGACGCGAGTCTCCAGTTTCTCGACATTTACAATGATTTCGCGCTTCATCTTTGAGCGCTTAAGCCAACCGAACAGGTTCATAACCGATCCTCTCTGTGTAATGACACACTTTGCACAAGACCCAGACCGCACATAACCGTGACAAGGAAGGTGCGGCCTAACGAAAGAAACGGAAGAGGAAGCCCGGTGATAGGCACCAGACCTATACTCATTCCGATATTAACATAGACATGGGCGAAAATAAGTGTTGCCATGCCAAGGGAGAGCAGTCTCCCACACATGTCAGAGGCAATCACCGACGTCCACGCCACCGAAAAACACAACACGGCAAAAAGCGAAAGAAGCAGCAGAGAACCGCGCACAAAGCCCATCTCCTCCGCCCAGACGCAAAAAATGAAGTCGTTCATGACCCCCATCGGAGGAAGAAGCTCCCGCCTTATCGACTCGCCTTTGCCATACCCTTTACCGGAAACTCCTCCCGCGCCAATGGTCATCTTGGACTGGCGCAGATTGTAGCCCGAATCCATCATATCGGTTTCGGGGAACAGGAACGTCTTGACGCGCTCAACCTGATGCGGACGCAAAGGAACATATTTAAGCACCGCCTCGCGCCTTGAATGCGAAACGTCGGGCCTTTCGGCCTCGTATACGGCCGCGAGAACGGCGATGACGGCCATGCAGCCAATTACAAGAAGAACGGCCATGCCCTTGCGCCAAACTCCCGCCGAAAGCAATATCACTATCACCGCCGGCACAAGCGTGAGGGTCGTTCCGAGATCGGGTTCGTACAAAATAAGGAAACTCGGAAGCGCAATAAGAAACGCTCCGACGACAAAACCCTTAAACCCGAACATTCCAGCAAAGCGCTCCTCCTTCGCGCCGTAAAAATATGCCAAAAACGAAATCACACAAAGCTTAGAAATTTCACTCGGCTGAAAGAACCACAGCCACCGCTTGCCGCCGTACTGCTCGGTACCTACCAGCAGCACCAGCACCAGCATCAGCACCGACATCGCATACGACGGAGCAGAAAGATAACCGAGCACCGTTCTGTAGTCGGTAAACGCAAAAACAAAATAAAGCACCAATCCAAAGGCCGCCGTGCCGAGCATTGACTTCCATTTCGCGGCAAATACAACTGAATCGCGCGCCCCGCCGGCAGAGGCAAGAACCATTGCTCCTATGGCGATAAGGCCAATCATGGAAAGAAACGATGCCCAGTTGAATCTCAGGAGAAACTTTTTCACTTCTTCGCCTCCCCATAGTAGAACTTCAGGATTTCGCAAACCTTGGGCGCGGCCGTGCCGCCGCCGGATTCGCCGTCCTCCACAACAATCGCCAATGCCAAAGGCTCCTTTATGCGCGACTTTTCTGTAGGCTCGCAATACGCAATAAACCAGGTGTTTTTGCGCCTGTTCTCGCGCGGGCCCACTTCTGCCGTACCGGTCTTGCCTATAATATACGCTTCGACATCTTTGCCGGCGCGACGCCCCGTGCCCCCGTCGACAACCATGCGCATGCCCTCACGAACAGAATCAAGATGACTTTCAGGTATATTCAATCTGCGGACACTTGCCTCGCCGAGTTCGCTTAAACGCGGAGTAGGCATGCTGCCGGTACCTATTGCGGCAGCTACAAGAGCCATCTGCAGCGGCGAAGCAAGAAGCAGACCCTGCCCGATAGAAGTCTGGGCCACGTCTCCCGAATACCATCTGACCCCGGGCGAAAGCCTTTCTTTGACGGAAGCATCGGGCACGATACCCTTTGACTCGACTGGAAAATCAATCCCCGTCTTCCGCCCGAGTCCGAATTCACGGCATATTGAAGCAATTGCATTCGTACCCGCCTTGACGCCGAGGGCGCAAAAATACGGATTGCAACTTTCCTTCAGCGCATGCGGCAGATCTATCTCTCCATGCCCCCATGTCCGTGCACAGCGTATGCGCATGCCCGCAATTTCGTAGTACCCGATGCATTCGAGCGTAAACGAAGGCTTTACGCCGGTACTCATGGCGGCAAGCGCTGTCAAAGGCTTAAAAGTCGAGCCGGGAGCATACTGACCGGCTACAGCACGGTTAAGAAGCGGCTTCGCCGGATCGTCTCTGTACTTGACATATAGTTTTTCGGGGAAAACAGGAACACACTGGCGGGGATCGAACGATGGTGCGCTGACCATAGCCCTGACAGAGCCATCACGCGGATCAACCGCCACAAACGCCCCTCTGCAACCGGCAAGCTGCCGCTCGGCCGTGTTCTGCAGCGCTGCGTCGAGCGTGAGCCTGAGGTCAAAGCCGTTGCGAGCCTCGACGGCAGTAAAACGCGATGTTGCGTATCCGCGGGCGTCGACATAAAGGCGGTCCTCTCCGGGCATTCCGCGCAGGAAACTGTCGTACTGCAACTCGATGCCATCGCGGCCGCAGAGTTCCTTATCGACAAAATTCATCTTGCCGTCGCCCACGTCAATGGGCTGACGGTCACGGCCGACACGCCCGAGAACGTGAGCCGCAAGCATACCGTAGGGATAACACCTCTCGGAACTTACCACGCATTCAAAACCTTGAAACTCCCTCTCGTTTTCGCAGAACAGGGCAAGTTCCTTTTCTGAAATGTCGCGCCACACTTTGAGAGGCTGCGCCAGCGACTGGCTTAAATGGCGTTTGACAGTCTTATCATCAACCGAAGACTTGCGCCCGATTTTGGCGCCTAAGCGCTCGATAGCGTTTATCAGATTGCCGGCAGTCGTTTCGCCGCGCTTTCGCGAACGGAACGACTCGGGATTGACAACAATATCGACAACCGCCCTGTTGCTTGCAAGCGCCAGGCCGTTGCGGTCAAGAATGCGCCCCCGCAAACCAACGGTCTGCGCCCGCCTGAAAGACTGCTGCTGCATTTGCCGGCGATATAATGCCGCCTTGTCGACCTGCTCCTCCTTGAGACGGAACAATAGAACGAGGAAGCCCGATGCAAAAACGGTGCAAAGCAGGCAAAACGACACAAGAGCGGAGAATGAATAGCTATTTCTCATTCATAGCCGCCTTTCCGTCAAGCCACTCGAGGGCATAGGCAACAGTCACAAGCGCAACTGCGCCAACGGGGATAGCCGACATAAACCGCAGCATGACACTGCCGTCTAAAGCCGAGCCGAGCCATATCCACAGCCACAACTGGTAAAAGCAATATGCCGGCAACGCAAAAACAAGGGAAAGCTTCAACCCGCGCAAAAGCGCAAACATGCCGACAAAGAAACTGAGGCTTGTAGCAACCGGCAGCGAAGAAAGCGAATCCTCCGCCGCTCCTGCGGCGACTGCAAAAAGGAAGCCTTCGACAGGCGGTCGCCTGACGGAACAATATGCCGCTGCCGAAAGAAGCGCAGGCCAGCCCACAGCGAATATTTGAGGAAAAAGCTCTTCAACCGCGCTGCATGCGACGATTGCTGTCAGAGCATAGACGAGATGGACGATATCTTTTTTCACTTGCGGATAAAGACGTCCTCCAGCGCCGAAAAATCGACAGCCGGCAACACCTTTGCACGCCGCTCCATACCGTGAGCATCACCCCCGGAGATGTTTTCTCCGGTGCAAAAAGTACCGACTGTAATCCCAGCGGGGAAAACCTCGCCAAGACCAGATGTAAAAACTTTTGCCCGAGGAGGGACATCCTCCTGAGCCATTATAAACCTCAACAGCAGAAACTCATTGGACCCCCCGCACAAAATGCCGGACATGGGTACGGGCGAATCGACTTTGCACGCAACCTTTACAGACGGGTCTGTAATAAGCATCACCTCGCTCGTATGCGGAGTTACCGAAGAAACGATACCTACGAGCCCGTCTGGAGACTCAACCACCGCCTTTTCCCGCACGCCTGCAAGCGACCCCTTGCTCACCCGTATCGACTTATAAGCATCGGCTGCACCGCCGCCGTGCGAAAGCACCTCTGCAGCAATCCATTTAACTTCATTTTGCTGCATATAACCCAAGGCCTTGCGAAGACGGGCATTCTCGGAGACAACCCTCTCGTACTCTGAATTTTCAAGCGCGACAGCGGCAAGATTGCGTTTAAGACGCACGTTTTCGGCCGCCGCCGACGCTCCGTTAAACATGCCTCCAAGACGTACAAAAACCCTGCGCGTCAAAGACACCTTTGTCTTCT
This sequence comes from Kiritimatiellia bacterium, assembly GCA_045657505.1. Lineage (GTDB taxonomy): Bacteria > Verrucomicrobiota > Kiritimatiellia > RFP12 > UBA1067 > UBA1067. Next base: position 13,209 of record JAZOTG010000160.1, read on the forward strand.
GGAAAGGATAGACAAGCTCAATTGCGCCGCATTTTGAAAACGCAAAAACAAGAACACCGATTGCCGCTACTGCTGCAATCGCTACTGCTGCTTTTGTCTTTGCTGTCATCACGACGAACTCCTGAACTTTGGAATCCGCCGAAAACCTTACTGTTCGCGTTTGTTGCGATCGAGGAAGTCCAGCTCGCTCATTACAATACCCGTACCTTCGGCAACAGCCGAAAGCGGATCTTCCGCAAGCGTAACGGGCATACCCGTTTGTGCGGCAAGAAGTTTGTCGAGTCCGCGCAACTGCGCGCTGCCGCCCGAAAGCACCAAACCGCGATCGACAAGATCGGCGGCGAGTTCCGGCTCACACTTGTCCAATGTCGACCTTACAGCATCGACAATTTGAGTGACCGGATCTTTCAGGGCATCTCTTATTTCCTCGGAAGTTATGGTCAAGGTCTTCGGCAATCCCGCCACGACATCTCTGCCTTTAATCTCCAGTGTCTTTTCTTCTCCCACTGGGCAGGCGCTTCCTATTTGGATTTTTATGGTTTCGGCCATACGCTCGCCGATAAGAAGATTGTAGACGCGCTGGACGTACTTCATAATACATTCGTCCATGGCGTCGCCTCCTGCAGCGCGAGCTGAATAACTGTGGACAATACCGGCGAGAGAGATGATTGCAACCTCGCATGTACCGCCGCCAATGTCAACAATCATCGAACCGGCAGGCTCGGACACTGGCAGTCCCACGCCTATAGCGGCGGCCATAGGCTCTTCAACAAGAAACACCTTGCCCGCACCAGCGCGCTGGGCGGCATCTTCGACGGCGCGCTTTTCAACCTCCGTTATTCCGCTTGGCACGGCAATAACAACGCGGGGACGCGCACACTTCATATTCGAATAAATCCGCTTAGGGCAGACCTTCTTGATAAAGTAAGAAATTAACGCTTCGGTAATCTCAAAATCGGCAATTACGCCAGATTTCATAGGCCTGATGGCAACTATGTTTGCAGGCGTCACACCAATCATGCGTTTAGCCTCGGCACCTACAGCGAGAACACGTTTCGTGCCCGCTTGTATAGCAACAACCGATGGCTCACGCAAAACGATACCGCGATCTCTCACGTAGACAAGTGAGTTCGCGGTACCGAGATCGATACCAATATCTGTCGAAAAAAGAGACTTGATTTTACCGAACATTATAGTTCTCTTTCAATTTTACAATTTCGCAATATTCTACCGAAAATATCATATTGCGTCAATATGTCGCGCAGTTTTGACATTTCCTCTCGCCGCAAAATTCTAACATCTCGTCTTTCCCGATGCCCACTGCCACA
>JAZOTG010000161.1:0-6802 GCA_045657505.1 Kiritimatiellia bacterium
CTCGGGGAAAACCATCACAAGGTTGTTGCCCATTGACGAAATTTGCCGCACCATCATAGTCTGCGCACCTTGACCGATTGCCATAACAGCAATCACGGCCGCAATGCCTACGATAATGCCGATGCAGGTCAGAACCGAACGGGTCTTGTTGCGTGCTATCGCTCTGGCCGCAACTTTGAAAATCATACCAAAATTCACGACAGAGCCTCCTTGACAAGCTGCGCAACCTGCGCCTGCGACTTGCGCACGCCCCCGTCTTCAAAATCGTCGCGCATCACCTTGCCGTCGCGCATCACAATATGACGCTTCGCATAGGCGGCGATGTCGTCTTCGTGGGTAACCATAACAATCGTAATGCCCTCGTTGGAAAGCTCGCTAAAAAGATTCATAATCTCTATCGAGCTTTTTGTGTCGAGGTTGCCCGTGGGCTCATCGGCGAAGAGCACCGGAGGATTGTTCATCAACGCTCTTGCGATGGCGACACGCTGCTGCTGGCCGCCCGAAAGCTGATTGGGCGTATGGAATTCGCGCCCCTTAAGCCCGACTCTCTCCAAAAGATACATCGCCCTCTTGCGACGCTCGCGGGGGGCAAGCCTGCCCATGTACAAATCGGGCAATTCGACGTTTTCCAGCGCGCTCGTGCGCGGAAGAAGATTGAAATTCTGAAACACGAAGCCGAGCTTGCAATTGCGAATCTTGGCCAATTCAGCGGCGCTCCTCTCGGCCACCTGCGTACCGTCAAGAAGATACGACCCTTTTGAAGGAGTGTCAAGGCACCCGAGAATATTGAGCATTGTTGATTTGCCCGACCCTGACGAGCCCATTATAGCCACAAACTCCCCTTCGTCGATATGCAGCGAAACGCCGTCAAGAGCATGCACCGGCTCGTCGCCGATCGCATATATCTTGAACATATCGCGAATTTCGATAAGATGTGTCATCATTTGCGCGGTTCCGGAGCGGTGCCCTTGTTTTTATTGCGCTGCATGCGCTTGGGCATAAACGGGTTTGTGGTATCCGGCCCGACATTAGACTGCTTGGCCGTCTGATAGCCTATCACAACTTCGCGTCCGAGAAGCGAGGCAGAATCGCCCATTACGATTTGCGTGTGCGAATCGTTGCTTATACCCTCTTCAAGCGCAATGTACTCAAGCGCAGCGCCCTCCTCTTTAGGAGCAAGCCAGATCTTCTTCCCGCGGGGGATTTCGCCTTTGATCAAGTCAAGGTCTTCCTTTCTGGGCCTGAATCTAAATGCCGCCGCCGGCACGGACACGGCATTCTCCGCACGGGCCGTTTCAACCGACAATGTGACCGTCATTCCGGGGAACAGCATTTCGTTCGGGTTCTCCGCTTCTATTATAACAGGGAAGGTGACGACATTGTTTGTCGTTGTAGCCGCCTTGCGTATCTGCTTGACCTTGCCTGCAAAATTGCGGCGGTAGGCGTCGGCCGTGAAACTCACGTTCTGACCTATTTTAATGTTGCCGATATCGGCCTCGGGAATCGTAGCCTCGACCCAGATTGTTTTCAGATCTTCGGCAATCGTCAGCACGGGAACGGCATTCATTGAAGAAACGACCGTCTCGCCCTCTTCCACCTTGCGGTCAATCACCACTCCGTCGACGGGCGAAATGATCGTGCAGTATTCGAGATCGGCCTTTGCCTTTTCGGCTGACGCGCGCGACTGCTCGACAGACGCCTCGGCACTGAGAAGGCTCGCGCGCGCGCTGTCCAGGTTGGCCTGCGCCCTTGCGAGAGCCTCTGTAGCGGCGTCAAGATCGACGATTGGCGCAGTCTTGCGCTCAACAAGAGCCTTTTTGCGGTCATAAGTCTTCTGCGAAAGGACAAGTTCGGCCTCGGCGGATTTAAGCGCCGCACGGCGCATCAAAACGTTGGACTCGTTAACCTTGAGCTGAGCCTGTGCGATTTTATACGAAGCGTCATAAACTCGCGGATCGATCAACGCCACCACCTGGCCGTTTGTAACGACCGAATTGTAATCGACAAAAAGTTTGATGAGCTTGCCGTTCACCTGCGCGCCTACAGGAATGCCGCTCGAACTGTTGCGGGGCGTGACAGTGCCCGTGGCCACAACGGTACGAACAATGTCGGTCTGCGCTATCGGAGCGGTGCGATACGAAAGCTTATTGTCAGCATCAGACGAATGGACGGAATACCAATACCACGCGCCTGCGCTCAATGCCGCAAGCAAAACCGCAATAACAAATGTTTTTTTCATTTTTGTTTCTCCAAAAAGGCAACAGACCCTTCATCGTACAAAGGCTGAACACCAAGAAGGCCAAAAAGCGCAGCCTCCGCCATTTGACCCCGGTAAAACGCTTTTATACGGTTGCCGAGCGCCTGCGTGTAACTGGAAACCGCATCAGTGTATTCAATCCGTGAAACATCGCCCACATCATATTGGGCAATTACGGTGTCGAGATTTTCTTTGGCCTTCAGCAAACTTTCGTATGCCGTTTTTTCGGCTTCGCGGGCGTTGTCCCGCTCGGCGATGGCAACCTCAAGGTTGCGCGAAAGAAGCAGTTCGGCCGCTTCAATGTCGCTTTCGCATTTTTTCATTTCGACAACCGCGCGTTCAAGAGCCGTTGTTTTGCCCCACCCTGTAAATATAGACTGCGATGCACTCACGCCCCAGCGCCAGTACCACAGCGGATCGGTCCAGTTAAGCAGGAAATTCGCCCTGAACTCCGGCTTCATATTCGCAACCGCGTAATCCACATTCGATGAAGCCGCTCTTAAACGGGCGCGCGCGACCTTAAGGGCGGGAGCATTGATTCGTGCTGAGGCAAAAAGTTTATCTGCCGCTTCAGCAGTGTCGGGGAAGCCGCGCATGACACGGTGCAAACCGCCTAATTGAGAGCCGAAGACTTTAGTATACTCGCCTTGCGCCGCGTTTATTCCGAGATACGCTACAAGATTGGCACCGGCAACAGCCACATCGTTTGACACCTGCACGGCGGCCTCAATTGCGCTCGCCAAATCCAAACGGGCCTTCAAAACATCAAGATGCTGAGCTTCACCCTGCTCGAACATATCGTTTGCCTGCGACAGACGGGTGGCGAACTGCGCCACATTTGAGACCGCCACTTCACTAAGCGCCTCGTTGCACAGCAATGTGAAATACGCGCCCGAAACATCGTTAAAAACTCTATAGCCTTCGTCAATAAGCGAAACCTCGGCGGCAATGACATTCTCGGATGCGGCTTTCGCCCTTGCGGCATTGCGACCAAAATCGTACAAAAGCAAATCAACAGAAATATCGCCCGAAGGATTCGAACGAGACGTTGAATGGTCAAACCCGCTAAAATGAGCGGAGGACGATTTTTCGGAATACCCCATGGATGAGCCAAGATGAAAAGCATTCCACGGAGTTCTTGAAACTATCGGCGCATCGGCAGCAATGGCTTTAAGCTGCAGCCTTGCATCATTGACCGCAAGTTCGGCCGACCTCATTGCCGGACGGTTGGTCATTGCATACGCAACAAGAGACTCAAGCGACGTCGACGCTATTTTAACTTGTTCAAACTTACGTTTAGCGGCCTCATCTTCATTCATTGATGAAGCAACGGCCGCTTGCGCATTGCGAGCCTCGCGCACCGCTTTGCAACCGGTAACTGCGACAATGGACATCGCTGCTACCGGCGCCAAAACAAAATATAAAATTTTACTCTTTACTGACATATCAAATTATTATACTAAATTTCACAACCTCGCATCAATGTAATCGGTCAGAGAAATCATTGATCGTGATATCCAAAAGTAAACGCAAGAATTACTTGCGTTTAGTTTGACAAAGTGCGGCTTCACTCTGGAGGCTCGTCTCGCCGAGCGCATCAACACGCGCCTGTAAGCCCTCTTTCTGCAAATCCCAAAGAATCTGCGCCGCTTCCTCAAAGATAGCCTCGTCAACTCCCGAATCTTCGATTGTCATTTCAATCGCCCTTGCGTCTTCGGGGGTCATTCCCGATGCGTCCGCCTTGCCATTACGACGCTCAATCTTCGCATTGCGCTCCTCGTATGCTTTAAGCTGCATATACTGCGCGAGGAGTTCGGGCGATATATCTTCACCTAAAATCTTCTCAACGCGCTTAATCGCTCTCTCAGCGCGGTTTTTGCCGCGTTGCGCTTGACCTTCTAATGTACGAGCGAGGTAGTAGATGTTGTTAGACGAGCCAGTTACGCGCTTTTCAAGTTCAGCGATAGGCGCTTTATAATCCGAGAGATTATTCGTCCACTTCGCCGCCAAACCTTTAGGCGCTTCCATCGAGAATGCCGTGCGCTCACCTAACTGCTTGCCCGACATCATAACATCAGCGAGGAAGTCCCCAAAGACATCGGGAGACATATACTCAATGCCATCTAAGTCAACGCGATTATAGCCAATCTTCGTAAGGAAGTTCTTAAAGAACTCCCTAATTTTATCCCCGATTTTTTGATACCAAGCCGCGCCTTCCTTCGTTGCAAGCGCTTCGGCAATCTTGCCCGACTGATCTTTAACGAAACGATGAGCACCAATTTCGTCAAGGAGCGTATCAGCGTCTAAGTCTCCATAGACATCCCGAACAGCGTCCTTAATCTCTTTAGGAGCGGATTCGGCATACTTCTTCATCTGCTCTAAAAGAGCCTTAGCTTTCGGGTCGCTATCGGCGTTCACTTCCGCCCAATGACGAGCGGCGTGCCAACCGAGTTCGTGAAGGACAGTCTCAACTGACGCCCCCTTGGCAAGTTTAACCTCGCCCGTTGCGCGATTATACGAGCCTACGATCCGCTCGCCGTCGTGGAGGGGGCGTATATTGTTTGAAGAAGCACCGCCATTGACTTCTTCGGCGCGCCGTGCTACACTATCAACAAACTCTCGCAATCGGGGTGTGATAGCGGGTAATGCCGAATCCACCAACTGCCCTGCGGGAGTTTCGTATTTTAATAAATCAACAGCCTCTACCGAATACACACGATTCCCATATTTTTCATATTCTAAAACAGTAAGCATCACAGGGATATATTCCCCTGTTGCTGGATCTTTCATGAGGGAACCCAATCTGTGAGTTTGAGTAACTTCCTTCCGCCCATGGGTATCTGGATGAGTTATTTCAGTATAGGCGCTCTCAAAAAGAGTATCTATATTAGCAACCGCGATAGCATGAAGTCTTGGAGATATTGATTTGTGCGTTGCTTTCTTACTTATCAACTTCCCAACACTATTGCTTGTTAGGACGCCATCCAATTTCAAAAGTTGATTTTTTAGAGGCTTATCCACCACCTCAACCTTTGCAATCGCGCCAGCCTCTTCCACGCTCTTTGCAATTCGTTGAGACTTCCATACTCCATCCAACTCAGCTTTCGCCGCTCTTACATCTCCACCTTCTTCGGGCGCGATAAAGTTGACCCACTCAACACTAACGCCCTTAATCCAACGGCTAAGGCGATTCTTTAGCGTATCTGCCATTGCTTTGTCGTACTCGTTGCGCTTCTGCGTAGTAGGCGCGACACCGCGTTTCTTAGCCCACGCGACAAATGCGGGGTCGTCTAACGGCTTTGCCGCTTCTACAGACGCACGATACTTACCACCACTCGTCTCATCGCTCTGCGGATTAGAGTTCGTCCCAACGCCGCGCTTATAGTCGCGAAGAACACGAATCATATTGGCGCGTTCAGTATGCCCTGCCCTTTCCTCTCTCACAAGTGCCTTGGGACGGATTGGGGACACTCCCCGTAAATCTCATCTTATTTGGGGAGTGTCCCCACATTTTCAAGGGAGTGTCCCTACATTTTTATTGGTAAAAACCACTGAAATTCAACCATTGACACTGTTTTTTTGCTATAATTTCACTCAAAATTTAAGCACCCGCAAAAAGTGGCGATTAAACGAAGGACAACCAAATGAGCAAATATATTGACAAAGTTCTCGCCGATGTAAAGGCGAAAAACCCAAACGAGCCAGAATTCATTCAAGCTGTAGACGAAGTTCTCACTACTCTCGACCCCGTTCTCAAGGCCAATCCCCAGTATGAAAAAAATGCCATTCTCGAGCGTATGGTTGAGCCCGAAAGAGTCATCATCTTCCGCGTTCCATGGGTAGACGACAAAGGTTTTGTACGCGTAAACCGCGCATACCGCGTCCAGATGAACTCTGCCATAGGGCCTTACAAAGGCGGCCTCAGGTTCGACCCCACCGTCAATCTTTCGGTGCTCAAATTCCTCGCTTTCGAGCAGGTGTTCAAAAACTCCCTCACCACGCTCCCGATGGGCGGCGGCAAAGGTGGTTGCGATTTCAACCCCAAGGTTTCACCGCATACGCCCGGCAAACGCTGCAGCGACGCCGAGGTTATGCGCTTCTGCCAGAGCTTTATGACCGAACTCTTCCGGCACATCGGCCCCGACACCGACATTCCCGCAGGCGACATGAACGTTGGCGCACGTGAAATCGGCTATATGTTCGGTCAGTACAAGCGGCTTGCGAACGAATGGACCGGCGTGCTCACCGGCAAAGGTCTTTCATATGGCGGCTCGCTCATCCGTCCGGAAGCGACAGGATACGGCACCGTCTACTTTGCCGAAAACATGCTTCAGATGCGTGGCGACAATCTTGAAGGCAAAAAATGCGTTATCTCCGGAGCAGGCAACGTCGCTTCGTTTGCCGCCGAAAAGCTTATGCAGCTTGGCGCTACCGTTATGACGCTTTCCGACCGCGCGGGCGCAATTTATGTACCCGACGGCATTACGCCCAAAATGCTCAAGGACATCATGATCCTCAAAAACGTCAAGCGCGGTGAGCTTGCCG
>JAZOTG010000162.1:0-1963 GCA_045657505.1 Kiritimatiellia bacterium
CGCCACGTGTGATTACACACGTAGCGCATCCTACATATCCAGCTTCTGAAATGAAAATTGGCGATTTCTCTACAAAGCTTGATACGCAAGATTGCGTACGATGTTACGGTTAGCTTTCGCACCCGCAACTCGTTCCTATTCGATTTAGTCGTTAGTTGTTAGTCATTAGTCGTTAGTCACTAACTGCTAACCGCTAACTCCTAGCTCCTAACTACTAACCCCTAATCTTTCGGAACCACCTGCCGCTTGCGGCTTTCGGCGGTGTGGGGGCACACCGCCCTACCAGCGACTGGTCTATGTTTCATTCAATCTATCGTTAGATTTAACCCTTTCTTGATGCCGATATTGTACCACAATCCCCAATTTCCCTCCACCCATTCCATTATGCCGAAGGCATATGAAAAAATCAAAATCAGTATGAAATTCACAAGGTTAGATTACCCGAAGGCAACTTTCTCAACCCATCGGTGTCTGGCGAGCCTCAAGCGTGCCGGCTTCCGTGGTTAAAAACTCATAGCCCCGATAAAACTTCATTTTCAAACCTAAATTCCTCTATTTCTGAAGAATTTCCTTCTTTCCCATGCCGCAAACATCCTTCCATGCGTTGATCAGACCAACTCATCCACCCTATAAGCCCCGACACTACCGGCTTTAAACCTATATCCCAACAGAGAAACGCTCACCATCACAAAGCGTTCATATTCAAACACTTTCCAAGCTCCAACCCACATTTTCTACTCATTTTGAGATAACTCAAAATAATTGAATGAAAAATGACATTTATAAGCAAGGCTTTTGGGGAGTGTCCCCATGAATTTTGGAGAGTGCCCCCACAAATTCGCCAGGGGTTTTGATACCGTAGTTCAATCAATGAGCGGCCGAACCTTCAGATGCCTGAATTGGAACATCGATTAAATAACGAACGACATCCGTCGAACAAATCGATGCATCAACAACAAGACGCTTTTTCAATGATTCAGCAAGCGCCTTAAATATCGTAATAGTCGCATCAAACTTTCTCGACAATGGCATTTCCTTAGGATTAAACAACATTTCGACCGGACAGGATATTCTATTCGCAAAGCCCGTCAATTCATAATACGGAACCCACTTGCTTACCTCAACCATCAATCCGCTTCGATTATGCCAACCAAACTGAGGCCAAGAGTTAGGCCATTCTGCGATACCCACAAATTCAGGATGATGCACCGCTACCGAGGAAACCTTGTCGCTCAGAGCTGCCGTCATTATGGCGAGAGAAGCACCCTGGTCAGATCCAACGCATTTCACACCTGTCGTCTTTTCACGAGCCGAAAGCCACTCTGCCGCCCAAAGCGAAGCAGAAATAACGGGATAAAAGAAATATTGTTCACGACCTTTATCAATACCATCTATGGCATACATCTCTCCTTGAGCATGCTGTGAAAGTCGATACTTCTCCCTGATGTCATATTCTTCACGCCGGTAATCATACTCAGGTCCAAACACGGAAAGATACAAAATCGCTTTATCTGACGGCCTGTACAAGTTATCTGTTCCGACTTTGGGTCCGCGCCCTGAGAATGCTAAGATAGGTATTGCACCTGATTTGACGTTATTCGGCTCGAAAAGAATTCCTTCGACACTGCGCGCCCCCACCTTAAATGTCACTTTATACACCTTGTTGGATGCGTTACTTAAATTGGGTAGTTCCTCAACAACAGGCCGCTCATTTTGACGGCTGGCATACATCGAATTAACCGCTCCATCCCAATAGACGTCAAAATCCGCCGGTTTCTTCGGCATTGTAACGGAAAAATACTGATACAACAATTCACCGCCGATAGTACGATGTAAACGCTTCAAATATTCCGAACGGGATGTCCCTTCCGCATAAACAATCCCCATCTGACTAAAATCTTTCACCTCCGTCCGCACTCCTTTAAGTCTAATAACCGACACGATGCCATTTCCTACATCGGTA
>JAZOTG010000163.1:0-4336 GCA_045657505.1 Kiritimatiellia bacterium
AGGTATTGCCCTTGTTCGAAAGACTCTTGCTGTTTCGAACACGGGAAGTCAGGATATAGCGCTTGAGAATGTAGATGTGGAGACCTTTCGTCTTGCGACGATTGCTCCCTCGCCTGATGTGCGCGTTATGCGCCGTTTTGCTCGCTATCGGGAGGAGGGTACGCCGTACATCGGCGATTGGAATGATCCGCTCGTGGTTGCTCATCACTACAGAAGACGGTGCGGTATCGCCATAGGCAATGAGGGTGTTTCAATTATGAAGCGCACAACTCTGTTTCAGGACGGGGATTTTCTTGTTTCGGGTACGCCTCATACAGGAGAGCAGTATCCGTTCAGGAAATGGCTGAAGCCAGGTGAGCGGTGGGATGCGATGCCGGTGTTCACAGCGCCCTATTCCAATTGCCCCGATCCCTCGCGCGTTGTGGAGGGCGCTGTTTCGGATTATGTGCGCAAATATATGGGTGTACGGGTAGAGGCGATTTCTAAAAAGCCGATGTTCGTCTATAACACATGGGTGCCGTTTCTCACGCATATTGACGCACAACTTATCCGTGAACTTGCCGATGCGGCTGCGGAGTGCGGAATCGAAGAGTTTGTAATCGATGACGGGTGGCAGATTAACATTTCAGACGGCAAATATGGGCGCGGTGACTGGGTGGTGGATTCAAAGAAGTTTCCTGACGGACTCAAACCCGTTTTTGACTACATCAAGTCGAAAGGTATGCGGCCTGGACTTTGGCTGTCGCTTGCCAGTGCCAATCCGCAGTCCGCTCCCAGGATGGAGCATCCAGAATGGTTTGTGAAGGATAGGTCCGGTAATCTTGCTAATCTGCATGAAATGGGAGGAACCACGCGTACGGCATGCATGGCTACACCATGGCGCGAGTATATCCGCGACAAGATTCTTGGCCTTGTAAAGGATCATGGCTTAGCATATGTGAAGCTCGATCTCGCGATTGCCACCAGCGCTTACGTGTACAACGACGAACGTACCGGTTGCTGCGCTAAAGACCATCCTGGCCATCGCGGGCGCGAAGACTCATACGATGCCATCTTCTCGGAATGTATGAAGCTCTTTGATGAGCTGCATGAAGCTGCGCCCGACTTATTTATTGACTGTACATTTGAAACGGCCGGCAAGACGTATTTGATGGACTATGGTATCGCCAAGCACGCTGAAGGCAATTGGCTGTCCAATATCTCAAGCGGTGAAGACGGCCGGCTTCATGTGCGTACTCTCGCGTGGGGCCGCACGCCTGCGCTGCCGGCGACATCTCTTGTAATTGGAAATCTCTACATGAATGGAGATGGGCATTTGCGGTCTTTCAAGTCTCTTGCGGGGACTCTTCCTGTCATGTTGGGCGACCCGCGTAGGCTGACATCCGCCGAGCGTGCTGAATATCGGGAATGGGCAACATGGCTTAAGGCGCTGGAGAAGAGGCACGGCATCATGTCGTTCCGCCAGGACTTGCCCGGCTTCGGCGAACCTCGGGAGGGTGCGTGGGACGGCTTTGCGCGTATTAACACAGAAACGAAGAGCGGCGGGCTTGTAGGCGTGTTTCGCCACAACGCAGCGGAGCGCTCGCGTCGTGTTGCCGTGCGATGGCTTGATCCCGCCGCGCATTATGCCGTCTTGAAGGGCGCTAAAGGAGAGCGCGTTGCGGAGATGACCGGCCGAGAATTGGAGGATGTTGGCTTTGAGGCTGTCTTGAACGAACGTTGCGACGGGGAACTGTACGAGATTGTGCGGATGCCGTCAGAGAAAACAACATTCGAGGGCAGTTGAATTCAGGTGGGCTGCCGTCTTGGCGGTAGGATACTCTGCCCTATCGCCAGTGGGCGCGCTATTCGGGTGAAGGACGCGATATGTTGCGTCCTTCATTGTTTGAACTTTGCAGATGTTTGGGATATAACGTAAAAATTTGGGGAGTGTCCCTACAGAATATTTGTGCTTTGCGAAATATAGGGAAAAAGTGTATAATTAGTAATTATTTTATGTTAAGAAAAAGGCTTTAAATTATGAATGAAGTAAAACCGACATTGGTAGTTCTTGCGGCAGGCATGGGTTCGCGTTACGGCGGGCTCAAGCAGGTCGATCCCGTAGGTCCGTCAGGTGAAGCCATTTTGGATTATTCGGTTTATGACGCTTCCCGTGCCGGGTTCGGGAAAGTCGTTTTTATCATTCGCAAAGATTTTGAAGAGGTTTTTCGCGAAAAGGTAGGCAAGAAGTACGAGGGTATTATGGAGGTCGCCTACGCATTTCAGGATTTGAACGATCTTCCGTCCCCGTTCACGGTTCCGGAAGGCCGCACCAAGCCATGGGGTACGGCTCATGCCATCCGTTCGGCCCGCGATGTTGTAAAAGAGCCTTTCGCCGCAATCAACGCAGATGATTTTTACGGGCGCGACGCCTTCAAACAGCTTGCCGATTTTCTTACTGCTCCCGCGCAGGCCGACGGTAAGCGCCATTTTGCGATGGTCGGCTACAATCTCTCTCTTACGCTCTCGGAGCACGGCTCCGTGGCCCGCGGCGTGTGCAAGATCGACGAGAACGGCTATCTTGCCGATGTGTGCGAGATGACAAAGCTCGTACGTGCGGGCGATATGGCGGAGAATCTTGAAAATCCCGATGCTCCCGTCAAAGTTCCTCTCGATGCGCGCGTGTCGATGAACCTTTGGGGTTTCACCCCCGGATTGTTTGACGAGCTTGAGAAGCGTTTCCCCGCTTGGCTTGCCGAAAACGGCTCAAAGGAGAAGAGCGAGTGGTATATCCCGTTTGTCGTCGATGAACTTATCAAGGACGGTTCTGCCGACGCCAAGGTTATCCCAACCGAATCGTCCTGGTTCGGCGTGACATACCGTGAAGACAAGCCGCTCGTCGTCGACGCCATCGCCAAACTTGTCGCGTCCGGCGAATACCCCGAAAAGCTTTTTTGATTAAAGAAGGAATTGACCTATGTCCAATCGCACCTACAGTGAAGAAGAGCTGCTTGCCATACTTGCCGATTTTGGAGTTAACGACATTGTAAAAGTCGCCCGTTACGGTTCCGGCCACATCAATGATACATTTAAGGCCGATGACATCAGAGGCGTTTCATACATCCTTCAGCGAATCAATACCGATATTTTCCCTAATGCCGACGGCATGATGGAGAATATCAGCCGCGTGACGGGTCATATCCGCTCCAAAGGCGGCCGTTCGCTTGAAGTCCTCGGGTACAAGCGTCCGTGGCGTCTTTATGCGTTTATCACCGGTGCGCGCACAATCGACCTTATTGAAAACGCTGACCAGGCTTTTCTTGCGGCAAACGCTTTTGCCCAGTTCCAGAACGTGCTGGCCGATTTGCCCGAGCCCCGCCTCAATGAGATTCTCCCCAAGTTCCACAACACGGTTTCAAGGTTTGAGCTTCTTGACGCCGCCGTCAAGGCCGATGTGAAGGGGCGCCTTAAACGCGTGCAGAAAGAGCTTGATTTTGTCTATGCCCGCCGCGAGGAGGCCGGGCGCATCGTCAGCGCCATGGAAACAGGGGAGATTCCCGAGCGCATCACCCACAACGACACAAAGATCAACAACGTGATGCTTGACGATCAGACGCAGCAAGGCGTTGTTGTCATCGATCTTGACACGGTAATGCCGGGCTCGGCGCTTTACGACTTCGGTGACATGGTGCGCACGTCTACGGCCGCTGCGGCCGAGGACGAGAAAGATCTTGACAAGGTCTTTTCGCGTAAGGAATATTTTGAGGCGCTTGTTAACGGTTATCTTAAGGACGCGAAATTCCTTAACGCCGCCGAGCTTGACGCGCTTGCATTCTCCGGCCGTCTCATCACGCTTACTATAGGTATTCGCTTCCTCACCGACTATCTTGCGGGTGACACGTATTTCAGAACCTCGTACGACGATCACAATCTCGACAGGTGCCGTACGCAGCTCAAGATGGTTCAGTCGATGGAAGAGCAGCGCGATGAGTATGAGCGCATCGTCGCCGAAACGGCAAAAGCAAACGGTTTTAAAATTTAATCAATGAAGGAAGGTTGAAAATGGAAATAGTAATTTGCAAAGACAAGAGTGAGGCAAGCCGCAAGGCTGCCGATATGATCGCCGCGCTCGTCAAGGAAAATCCTAAGTGCGTCCTCGGCCTGGCCACTGGCTCCACTCCCGTCGAAATGTACAATTGTCTCGCTGACGATGTCAAGGCCGGCAAGATCTCGTTCAAAGAAGTGAAGAGCTGGAATCTTGACGAATACTACGGACTTGCGCCCACGCACGACCAGAGCTACCGCTACTTTATGAATGAAAATCTTTTCGACAAGATTGACATCGATAAGGCCAATA